>DZAQ01000040.1 GCA_022729615.1 Sulfurovum sp. | reverse complement strand
GACCAGAAAAACTTGCTTATCAGGACAATGAGTATGATCCCCACAATATTAAGTACCAATCCATACAGCGCCATTGTTTTGATGGTAACTGCACCGCTGCTCATCACGATAGCGTTTGGGGGTGTAGCGATAGGAAGCATAAAGGCATAGCTCGAACAGACTGTAGCTACCATCATAATGAGCCTTGCATCTATCTGTGTCTGTTGAGAGATGAGCAGCAAAACGGGCAGCATGATGGAGATCAAAGCTGTATTGCTGGTAATCTCTGTACTGAAAGTTATCACTGTAGCGATAAGCAAAATAAAAACTATCATAGGCAGTGTGCTTAGTGAGGTGAGCGCATCGGCAACTACCTGCGCCATACCCGTTTCACCAAACCCTTGCGCGATAGCAAACCCGGCGCCAAAGAGCATCATGATGCAAAAAGGGATTTTGCCTTTATCTTCCATCCAATCAAGTATTCCAAAGGGCGGCGCAAACAAGATGAGACCTGCGCCTAAGAGTATCCCCGTCTCACTCAGTCCAAGCCCTGCATAATAGGGCTGGATCGGGGCATTGGCAAACAGCAGCGCTACGACACCCAAGAGTACTACTAAAACTTTTTTTTGCTCGCTTGAAAGCGGGGGAGTATCCAGCGTAGGATCCAGCTTTATCCCCGAGATGCCTACCCCCAAGAGCAGACCGACAGTCACTAGCATCATCAATACCAGCGGAGAGACCATCGCCATCCATTGAATGAATGAAATCGGCGCGATACTATGATCACTCATAAATCCAAGAAGAATAAGATTTGGAGGTGTGCCGATAGGGGTCAAAATACCACCGACACTCGCTCCATAAGCTATCCCAAGCGCAAATCGAAGCTTAAGTTTGGGATCTTCGCTCAAATATAGAGCGATAGGGAGCAGCAAGAGTGTCGTTGTGGTATTGGAGAGTAGAGAGCTAAGCAACGCGGAGGCGAAGATGAGGGCAAACAATATGCCTCGGGCACTTCTGGGAAAGACGGATAATATTTTATTTGCCAACCAGTGATGCAGTTCGGTTTTTTCAACTGCAATCGCCAGCAAAAATCCACCCAAAAAGAGATAGATAATGGGATTGGCATAATTGAGCGTTACCTTGCCCAGTTCGACAATTCCAAACGCCGGAAAGAGCAATATCGGAAGCAGTGAAACTACCGCAAGCGGCAATCCTTCGTTGGTCCACAGCGCCACCATCAAAACTACCAATGCTGCCATGGATGATTGGGTTGAATTGAAAAATGAGATCATCAAGATATATGCCGCCAATGCGATCAAGAGCGCAATTACAATCTTTCTACTCTGAACACCCATCTAAACTCCTCTTTGGTCGGTTTTATTATCACATTTATCGACCATAAAGTCAATAGAATAACTGTGCTATAATTTCTGCCTTTTGAACTTTCTGTTTAAGGTGAGAGATGAGATATCTTTTGTTTGTGTTGGCTTTTGGGGTATTGCACGCCGAAATCGTGAAGATGGAAGATGGGCAATGTTATGAACAGCATGGGAAGATGCACTATGTCACCCCTTGTCCAAAAGAAAAGAGATCCGATCAAAAACAGCAATCTGCACAGAGTGAAGAGGATAATGCTTGCCGCTACTCCTTGGGGGAGTATCAGATAAAACAAGTAAGCAGCTCTGCATCTCAAGAGGGTCAGTCGGGCTGCGATAGACTCTTGGAGCATATCAAGAGTATGCATTTGGTCTATGAGACATCTCTGATAACCGACAAAGAGAAGATTGCGACAATGCAGGTCAGATTTAAAGAGTCACTCTGCAAAGTGGAGCTTTATAGCGGTGACTTCATCTATGTCGGCTTAATGTCCGGAGATCAGCTAGTCTGTAATGGTTTTATGGAGTACCATTCGCGACTCGCCAAGTAGTCCGATTGGAGAGGCTACCACGAGCCTCCGCCCCCACCGCCTCCTCCGCCTCCCGAAGATCCGCCTCCGCCTGAGAATCCTCCGCTGCTGCTCGGAGGAGGAGTCATAGAGCTATGTACCTGTGAAGCGAAGCTGCCAAGATTGGAATAGTGACCGTGATACCAGAGAGGAGAGGAGACATCAACCTCTTCATAGAGCTTTAGCCAATGTTTTGTGATCCCAAAAAGCACTGCGTAAGGGAGTCCCTTTTCGAGATAGAGCGGATCTTCGGCGAGCCGTCTTTTGATCTCATCGGCTTTGACGCGGCTCATAAACTCTTTGAGCCCCAAGAGATGTTTTTGGGTGATCGCCCCCTTGTGAGTGTAGGCTCCCAGTTTTTTGTACACTATATAGAGCGCGATGAGCGCCGATACGATAGCGGTAAGCGGAGAAAAGAGGATAGACTCAAGCGAAAATCCGTTTTGTCCAAATGCAATATAGGAAAAACTGCCTGCCAAGGCAAAGATGAGACCCATAAATTTTTGAAGTATTTGTTTGCTACTGAAGAAGATGCCTATGCCGACTCCTATAAAGATCGAAGAATGAATAGTTGCAAAAAGGAGCTCCATGCCGCCTGTTTTTCCTAGAGTGTAGAGTGTAAGCGCTACGAACGGAACCATAAAAATCGCTGAGCGAATAAGGAAATTTTTGCGAATATGAAGTGGATTTTGCTGCATGTGACCGCTTGATTCCGACCATTGATAGAGTAGGGAATTGATGGACTCAAAACCTCTTTTGAAGTCGGCAGCATTGGTTGTATCATTTTTCTTGAGCAGGCGGCTGCTTCTGCCTTTGAAGAGAACGCTATTGAGAAGATAGAGCATATCAGGAGTGAGTCCTTCGGGGCTTTTGTCGGTTTTTTTGAGAAATGGATCATCCTTCTCTTGTTCCTGAAAAATCTCCAGATGCCCTTGCTGCGCAAGCTCCAAAATTGCCGCAGAGTAATCTTCATTGTTTGCAAATTTATCATAAATCAGAGCTGACTGGAGAATCGAGATCTCTTTTGGGGGATTGTATCTCGGCGCTATCGAGCGCTCATCGACAAAACCGCGATTTTCGGATAAAAAATGCACAAGATAGAGGATATATCCGATCAGCGCAAGCCAGAACCAGTTGTTGAATATTCGCTCAGCGAATGAAACCGTTGATATATTGGCGCCGGTTTGATCGAGGAGTCCGGTTGGAAAGCTGATTTCGACTGTTACCCCTTCATGGGGCTGGAGACTATTTTGCTGCGTCGAAAACGAGTGCGCATCTCTCCACTCTATAGCGCCGCCGCTTTGTGTGGAACCATAGCTTCCCATGAAAGTTTTTACGGAGACATTGGACTGCTCAAGACTTTTTGGCAAAGAGATATTGGCAGTCGATCTGAGGATAGGCACTTCCCAGCCTGTACCGATAAGATTCCAGCGAATGGCATCTTGAGCGGCAGAGACAGAGGAGGGGAGGACGCCTTTTTGGACACGATAGCCTATCGTATAGATATGTTTGCCGGTAATTTGCGTGGATGGGGAGCCTATTTTGAGGCGGATAAGTTCTCCGGCATCCGAGGAGCGAATGGCGCTTTGTTGAAACTCTACTGCTGTACTGTCCATCTTGAGGGTGAAGTCGCAAAGCCCTATTTTTCTCACAACACCATCGATCTTGACACTTGAGGGGATATCTCTGAAGATACCATGTTTGATGGCGCCTTGGAAGTCATATTCTATCCTCTCAACAACTTGGAGTTCTCCGCTTTGCTCTACAGCAAGATCCACCTCATAGTGCGTGATCGCCTCTGCAAAGAGTGAAACACTCCAGAGAAGTGAAAATAGGAGTATGAGCCAAAGAGATCTCATAGGTCGATTTTGGGCATCTTCTTGGCGGCATCTGCTTCGCTCTCATCGAGTTCGAAGTAGGAGCGCTGCGTGAAATTGAATTTCTGTGCTACGAGGAGATCGGGGAAAGATTCCACTTTGGCATTATAATCTCTGACGATCGCGTTGTAGTAGCGCCGTGCGTTTTGAATAGTATCTTCAATAGCGCTGAGCTCGTCTTGAAGTTTCAAAAATGTTGTATTGGCTTTTAGGTCAGGATATGCCTCCGCAAGTGCAAAGAGCTTGCCTAGAGCGCTTGTGAGCGCCCCCTGGGCGGCGGACTTATCATCTATAGTTGCTGCACCCATCCCCTGCTGCCTTGCCTTGATGACATTTTCGAGAGTTGAGCCCTCATACTCTTTGTACCCCTTGACGGTATCGACAAGCGCAGGGATCAAGTCATAGCGGCGCTTGAGCTGCACATCGATATCTGACCATGACGAATCGATACCTGCACGCAAAGAGACAAATTTATTGTAAATGACGACTAGATACCCGATAACGCCGATGATTATAATCAGTAAAATAGTTCCTGAACCCATTTTTTCTCCTTTTTGGTTTGTATGATTATACCTCTTTTTGCGGCGCTCGTCCATACAAAGAGGTGATCATGTAGAGATCTTTTGCAAGCGCTTCACTGAGCGCATCTTCCCTCATCCTCCACTGCCAATTGCCTTCGGTGGTGCCGGGACGATTCATGTTGGCTTCACTCCCGAGACCCAAGATATCCTGCATCGGGAAAATCGCCAAATTGCAGACTGAGCCAAGCGCGGCACGCACCATATCTCGATAGATGAGATTGCCGTCGGTGTTGAGGTAGAAGTGCGCAAACTCTTGAACTTGCGCGCTCTGCTCTCTCCACCATCCTAGAGTGGTGGCATTGTCATGCGTGCCGGTGTAAACGACTTGATTTCTTTTGAGATTGTGCGGCAAAAAGGCTGTAGGGTCTCCGCTTTGCATGGAGCCAAATCCAAATTGCAAAACTGCCATATTGGGAAAACCGAGCTTCTCTATCAAATCTCTGACACCTTGGGTAATGATGCCCAAATCTTCGGCGATCACAGGGAGATCAGAACCCAATGCCTTTTTGAGGGCGTCAAAGAGATCACTGCCCGGACCCTCTTTCCATTCGCCATTGACAGCGGTGATCTCTTCAGCGGGAATCTCCCAATAATCAACAAAACCGCGGAAATGATCGATACGAATCAAATCAAACATCTTGGCAGTGTGTCTAAAGCGATCGACCCAAAAGGAGTAATTCTCCTTTTTGAGCTTCGCCCAATCATACAGCGGATTGCCCCACCGTTGCCCGGTAGCGCTGAAATAATCGGGCGGAACACCCGCAACAACGGTCGGCTCACCCTCGCTATCGAGCAAAAACCACTCCGGATGACTCCAGACATCGCTGCTGTCATGCGCTACAAAGATGGGAATATCTCCGATCAATTCGATCCCTTTGCTTTTGGCATAGGTGTGGAGCTTTTCATATTGATAAAAAAAGAGAAACTGCTCAAAACGATGCGACTCAAGCTCTCCGCTGAGTTTTTGTCTATGTGTATTGAGCGCTTCGGGAACCCGATCCCTCAATTCGTGGGGCCACTCTGTCCAAGGACAACCCTCATGGAGCTCTTTGAGCGCAAAGAAAAGCACAAAATCCTCGAGCCACCAAGCCTCTTGCCGACAAAAATCTTTGAACTTTTTTTCAAGATTGTGCTTTGGATGCAATTTGTAATTGATGTATGCCCGCTTGAGAAGATGGAGCTTGTGGGGAATCACGCGATCATATTCCACTCGTACAGCATCATAGCTGTGCATTCTTGCCTCTTTGGGCTCAAGCAAACCTGCCTCGATGAGCAGTTGTGGACTGATAAGCGCCGGATTGCCGCCGAAAGCAGAGAGTGATTGATAGGGAGAGTCGCCAAAGCCAGTCGGACCTAGAGGCAGCATCTGCCACATTTTTTGCCCTGAGCGTTTGAGAAAATCGATAAACCAGTAGGCGCTAGGACCAAAATCTCCGACTCCAAATGGGCTTGGCAGCGAAGTAGGGTGGAGCAGGATACCGCTTTTCCGAGCTCTCTTCATCATACCTCTTTGAGGAAAAGCACGCTGATAGGCTGCACATCAAAGCAGATGGAGTGCTCTCTGCCGTGGCACTCCACCGCTTCGCTTTGCAAGATCGTACCGACCGCGCCTGTCCACCCTTCAAACTCAGGTGATTGGGAGTCAAAAATGACTCTGTATTTTCCTGCATTGGGGACACCCATGCGGTACTTCTCTCGTACTTGATCGGCAAAATGGCAGAGAACTATGACTGAATCGCTGTTGCTCTTGCGTATAAAAGCGATCGTATTGTTCTGATAATCGGTCTCGTCGATCCACTCAAAACCCATCGGCTCACAGTCATAGAAATGGAGCGCCTTCTCTTGAATATAGAGTCTATTGAGTTCGGCAACTTCACTTTGTATCCCTCGATGGTTGGGATATTCAAGCAGATGCCAATCAAGACTTTGATCGAAGTTCCACTCGGCATACTGAGCAAATTCTCCGCCCATAAAGAGAAGCTTTTTGCCCGGATGCGCGGTCATATAGGCATAGAGTGCCCGTAACTGAGCAAACTTTTGATTTTCGTCTCCGGGCATCTTGTTGATCAGCGAACCTTTCATATGGACCACTTCGTCATGGCTCAATGGGAGCATATAATTTTCATTGTTCATATAGATGAAGCTGAAGGTGAGTGAGTGGTGGTGATGCTGGCGGTGGATGGGGTCTTTCTTGAAATACTTGAGCGTATCGTGCATCCATCCCATGTTCCACTTGAAGCCAAACCCCAAACCTCCGTCACTGACAGGTCGGCTGACCATCGGATAGGCAGTGGACTCTTCAGCTATCGTCATGGTATCCGGAAATTCACTATAGAGTGTTGTGTTGAGCTGCTTCAAAAAAGCGATAGCGCCGAGATTGTGGTTGCCGCCATCTTTGTTGGGGATCCACTCACCCTCTTCACGAGCATAATTGAGATAGAGCATCGAAGCAACAGCGTCAACGCGGATACCGTCGATATGATACTGCTCATACCAATACATCGCCGAGCTGATCAAAAATGCCCGCACCTCATTGCGTTCATAGTTGAAGATAGCGCTGCCCCATTCTGGATGGTATCCTTGTCTGGGGTCCTCATGTTCATAGAGGCAGGTACCGTCAAAATTCATGAGTCCATGACCATCTGTGACAAAATGCGACGGTACCCAGTCCAAAATAACACCGATATTATACCTATGCAGTGTATCCACGAGTTCCATAAATTCTTGAGGTGTGCCGAAACGGGAAGTAGGTGCGAAGTATCCCGTCACCTGATATCCCCAAGAGCCCTTGAACGGAAATTCCGTAATAGGCATAAGCTCAACATGGGTATAGTTCATCTCGCTCAAATAAACTGCCAACGCTTCGGCTGCCTCTTTGTAGGACAAATACCCTTCTCCAAACATTCCTTTACGGCGCCATGAGCCCAAATGAAGCTCATATGCGCAGATAGGAGACTGGTGCGTGTTGCGCAGATGGCGATCACTCATCCACTCTTTGTCTTGCCACGCATAACCATCAAGACTCCAAACTTTTGAAGCAGAGTTGGGCGCCCTCTCTGTATAGAAAGCGAAGGGGTCTGATTTGTCTTGGACTATGCCGTGATTGTGAGAGTGAATATGGAATTTATAGGTATCGCCTTTTGAGACATTTTCGATGAACCCTTCCCAGATGCCTGAACCATCGAGTCGAATGTGCAGCGGATGGGACTCTCTGTCGTAATTGTTGAAATCGCCTCGTACGCTGACATACGCAGCATTTGGCGCCCAAACGGCAAAGTAATACCCTTCAACACCTTTGCGCTGCATAGGGTGCGCTCCGAAATGGTTGTAGAGTTTTGAGTGCGTTCCCTCTTTGAAGAGATAGATATCAGTTTCTCCAAAGCGGGTAAGATCATAGTATATTGAATGTGACATTATTTCTCCTTAGTGGTAGTTTTTGATGAGACGGTTGGCCAGTATCCAGAAATAGACCGTCTCATAGCCTTTGGCTGCTTCTTCCCAGCTATAGCGGGCGCTCATTGCCTGTTTTTGCATTGCTGCAAAACCCTCTTTGTCGTTATGCCATGTATCGACAGCCCAAGCAACAGTATGATAGAGGGCGTCGCGTGTCGCCCATTCAAATTTAAAGCCTGTGCCTGTGCCATGCTCGGCATCGTAATTTTCGATAGTATCATCGAGACCGCCTGTCGCTCTGACGATGGGAAGCGTACCGTAGCGAAGGCTGTAGATCTGGTTGAGACCGCAGGGTTCAAAGAGTGACGGCATCAAGAAGAGATCGCTTCCCGCTTCGATCTGATGTGCCAGTGCATTGTCATAGCCGACATATACGGCAAATTTGTCAGGATAGTGTTCACGCACTCTGCTGAAAAAGCCTTCTGCCCACTTCTCGCCGGCTCCCAAAAAGACAAATTGCGCATCGAGGTGCAGCAAGCCCTCCATCGCAGCAGCGATTAGCCCGATCCCTTTTTGCTCTGCAAACCGACCTACAAAACCGATCAGCGGAACATCCCATTCCGGTAGTCCAAAACGCTTGCGCAGGGCATTTTTGCATTTTTGCTTGCCTGCCATCTTGTTGCTGTCAAACTTCGCCGGTATCAACGGATCAATTGCCGGACTCCACTCCTCATAATCAACTCCATTGAGGATACCGAAGAGTTTGTCACGATGTGCCCAGATATGATCTTGGAGTCCGAAAGCAAACTCTGCCGTCTGGATCTCCCTGGCATATTTCTTGCTGACGGTAGTGACGGCATCTGCGTGGGCGATGCCGCCCTTGAGCATATTGACGCCATCCATACTCTCTAGCTCCATGGGGTTGAAGTGGCGCCAATCTACCTCCATCACATCTACAATCCCCTTGAAAGAGAAGCCCTGATGCTGCATATTGTGTATAGTCAACACGGTAGCGCTATCGGCAAAATGTTCATCATGAGCAAAGCGGGTCTTCTTCAGCAGCGGGATAGATGCCGTGTGCCAGTCATTGGCATGGATGATATCAGGCTTGAAGTCAAGTTTTTTGGCGAGTTGAAAGGCTGCCTTGGAGAGAAAAACGAAACGGTTTTCGTTGTCACCATAGGAGAAGCCATTCTCGTTGGCATACAAACCGCTGCGGCCAAAAAATGCCTCATAGTCGATGAAATAAACAGGCACATCCGATCCGGGCAGTGTAGTCGTATAGACAGCAGCCCAGAGTTCACCCATCGGTCCCATCGGCACACCCATCGCATCGGGTACCGCCTCAAGTTTGCCTTTGTCGATACTATAGTAGCGGGGCATCACAACGATGACATTATGACCAAGCTCTCTGAGCGCCTTGGGCAAGACACCGGAGACATCAGCAAGACCCCCTGTTTTGGCGAACGGTACTGCTTCAGATGCGACAAATAAGATATTCAGTGATTTTTTCATTTTTCCTCCATGTGAACAGGTTGAAGAGACTTTTTTATATTACCCTTAAAGTATATCAAGTTATCACTTCAAAGCCTCTCTAAGAAAGCATCAAAATCTCGTTATAGAGTTCAAGATAGCGTAATGCGCTCTTCTTGAATGAGTGATCGCACCTCATATTTGCCTGTGCGATACTCCCAAATCTCTTTTTTGAACGGAAAAGCGCTACTGCTCGCTTGATGGCCAGATGGATATTATCACTCTCACAAACTTCGACGACGATCCCTTGACCGCAAATGCCACTCTCGTGATCTTCATAATCCCTGATCGTATCATAGAGTCCGCCGACGGGACTGACGATAGGTATGGCGCCATATCGCAAAGCAATCATTTGGTTGAGACCGCAAGGCTCGAAAGCAGAGGGCATCAGTAAAAAATCAGCCGCGGCATACATTTGGTGTGAGAGCGATTCGTCAAAGCCGTTATAAAATGAGAAATTCTCATATTGAGAGTCGGCATCCAAAAGTCTTTCGACTATTTTTGAAGAACCGTCTCCCAAAATAGCGATATTGATCTTCATCTTGAGCAGCTGAGGGAGAGACTCGAGCAGGATATCTGTCCCTTTTTGCTCTGTCAAGCGGCTTATGAAGACGAAGAGCGGGCGGTTAGGTTCAGAAAAATTATACTTTTTACAAAAATGAGTTTTATTGTTCTGTTTGTCATCAAATGAATCTGCGTCATAATTTTCGAAGAGTGCCGGGTCATGTTTTGGATCAAAGAGCTCATGGTCAATTCCGTTGAGAATGCCTTGCAGTTTTCCTTTGTGAAGCCGCAAAAATCCGTCCAAACCGCATCCGCATTGAGGTTTGAGTATCTCGTCCGCATATTTTGGGGAGACGGTCGTGATACGAGCGCTATAGGCGATCGCCGCTTTGAGGAGGTTGATATCGCCCCAAAATTCGATCTTTTCCATGGTGAAATGCTCATCACTTAGTCCAAGCTGTTTCATGTATTTGTGTGGGAAAATTCCCTGAAAAGCAAGGTTATGGATCGTAAAAACAGTTTTGATCTCGGGAGTCAACTCTTTTGCCCAAAGTGCACTCAGCGCGGTGTGCCAGTCGTTGAGATGGAGAATATC
>DZAQ01000162.1 GCA_022729615.1 Sulfurovum sp. | reverse complement strand
GGGGATTTGTCATCGCGAGCGAAGTGCGGCGATCTAGTTTGCAGAGGTGCCCTAAAGCAAACCAAACTGCTCAATAAACTTCCCATCTATATCGATGATGCCCCTCTCTTTCAGACTCTCTAGTACCGATGCATCACAAAGTGTATCTCCGGGCCACTCCCGCTCAAAACCATCCATCTCCCCCTTTTGGGTAGCGTCAATGAGGAGAAACGGATCAAGCCTTATATCTCTTTGCGCATCGATATTGTTGACCACGCGCCAGACAAGCATATAGGGGTTTTCAAGCGAATTATTGACACTATCCACAAAAACCAACAATTTTATATGCGCACTCAACGGCTCCCACTCAGCAATATCTCCAAATATCGGCTTGGTTTTCTCTACGCCAACAACACAGATAGGGGTTTTGGTGTCGCTATAATATTGTTTTAGCGCCACTATATCACTATCGATACGCTGCACCTTTTGAAGCAACTCACCATCATCCAATGGCATCTCTATACCATTGATGACTTCACCGCCTGTCGCGTCTATACCCAATTTGCCGCCGACAAACTGCTCGGGTGATGCGTGATCGAGATGATCTACGATCCCTTGAGTGATCAAAATCTTACTCTTTTCAATCCTGCCCAGTATATGTCTGATCAGCGCGTCATGCTCCTCCAATTCTGGAGCATCCTCGCCGACAAAAATCGCATGTTTGACGAAACTCATCTGCCCGACACCCCAAAAGGCGTGCATAAATTGCTGCGCGTGACCCTTGTAGAGCGTCTTCATTTTGGCTAGGATGAGATTGTGAAATACACCGTTTTCCGGCATATTATAATCTATCAGATCAGGCGCCATCGTCCCCAGCATCGGCAAGAATATCCTCTCGGTCGCCCATCCCATATATTTGTCTTCAAGCGGCGGTTTGCCAACAACAGTAGCTTGAAAAACCGGTTTTGACTTCATGGTGATAGCAGTGACCTCCATCACAGGAAAAGGCTCCTTGAGCGTATAATATCCCGTATGATCGCCGAAAGGTCCCTCTATCTCGAGGCGCGAAGGATCGACATACCCTTCGATGACGATATCCACATCTCTGGGAATATAGATATCATTGGTGATCGATTTGACAAGCTGGGCATTTTTGTTGCGCACAAATCCATACAGCAGCATCTCGAACATCCCGTACGGCATCGGAGCCTGTCCGCACCAAATATAGAGGGGATCGCCGCCGATCGCGACGCTCACGGGCATTTTTTGTCCGCTCTTTTGATACTGATCAAAAAAATGCGAGGCATCTTTGTGAATCTGCCAATGCATACCAAGCTCTCTTTTGTTGTACTGCTGCAGCCGATACATTCCAAGATTTTGCATCGTCCCGTCAAGACTCTGCGTATAAACCTGCCCCATCGTGATAAAAGGACCGCCGTCCTCGCTCCAAGTTTTGAGGATCGGAAGCCTGTCAAGATCGACCTGCTCGTCGGTATAGATGACCTCTTGACACTCCCCTTTGAATTTCAACCGTTTGGGTGTGACATTTTTGAGCGCAAAGAGCTTGAGCGCCATCGCAAGCTTGGCTCTCCACCCTTTGGGCGGTTTGAGCTTGAGCAAACCCTCTATCCCCTTTGCTATCTCATCAGGATGACGACCAAAGATTTTTTGAGTGACCTCTTTGTTCGCGAAAATATTCATCAAAACCGGGATATCGTATTCGATCCCCTTGGACTTGCTGATGGGGTGTGTGAAAAGAAGCGGTCTGGAATCCTCTTTTTTGACCTCTATATAAGCGATATGGGGAATTTCAAGTTCGACATCCAACGGCTCCTCTATGATTTTCAGATCACCATGCTCTTTGAGCCAATCTACAACATCTCTCACGCCCTGCCCCCTAATCTTTATAATTGAGTTTATAGTAAGGGAGTACCTTTTTACGGTACTGCTTATTGGTTACTTCTGCAAGGTTGTTGTAGCTATCGACCATTTGACCCATTTTCCTAAAGAGATCTCTGTATGTGCTGTCGATATTGCCCTTCTTGGAGTTTATCACTAGGCTGGCATACTCAAAAATAGTACGGTAGGCTGCATTGGTATCTCGCTCGAAGCGCTCAAGCGCGCTTAGCATTGAGCTTGTATTGAGAACATTTTTCAATTCAAACTCTTCATTTTCAAGCATCTGCTTGGGGAGTCCGGAAGCTTCACTCAGCACTCTAAATACGATCAGCAGATCGGCAATTTGACCATTGGGATTGGCA
Source organism: Sulfurovum sp. (assembly GCA_022729615.1). Taxonomy (GTDB): domain Bacteria; phylum Campylobacterota; class Campylobacteria; order Campylobacterales; family Sulfurovaceae; genus SZUA-451. The sequence goes on along the minus strand of DZAQ01000162.1, from coordinate 273 downwards.
TATTTTTGGTTCCAAACATAGATCGCTTTTTTGACTCCATCGCTTATATTCTCTTTCATATAATGAGCCATAATGATGCTTGGTTTGATACCGCGATTGGGAACAAATGTATGGGGATTTGGCGGTGCCGCCTGCAAAGAGAGGGTCGAAAATAAAAAAACAAGAGCTACGCACAAAGATTTAAACACTTGATATCCTTCAAATTATTCATTCAATTGTAGCATAAAACTTTATGCTGCAACACAGACTGCCGCACTTCGTTCGCAGTGACGA
>DZAQ01000161.1 GCA_022729615.1 Sulfurovum sp. | reverse complement strand
GTAGTTTAATCAGCAAAAGGAATACATATGGCTGGGATGGTCGATATCTTGGGTTCACTCCTACAACAAGGAATGACTCAATCAGGAAATACACGCATGTCAAATACTATAGATACTCAAAAGTCTGACGGTTCACTGGGTGATATATTTGGAAATTTGGACAATCTGATAGCCGGAGACAAGCCAGCCGCAGAAGGTTCCGGTGGTTTGGCAAGTATATTTGGAGGTCTATTGGGGAAACTTGGTGATAATGCAGCAACAACCGGCGGTATAGGCGCATTGATCGGTTCGATACTTGGCGGTGGCGCTGATTCAGCCAAAGGCGCCGTAGGTGGCGGTGCATTGGCAATGCTTGCTTCTCTTGCAATGTCAGCACTGAAAAATGCCGGACAAGCGCCCTCTCAAGTTCCGAATGCACTCGCCCAACTCCAAAAACCCACCGAAGAGCAAAATCTTGATCAAGATGCACAGATAATTGTTCTAGCGATGATCAATGCTGCAAAAGCGGACGGCAAAATCGATGAGAGTGAAATTGAAAAAATCGTCGGAAAACTGGGCGCAGACGGATTGGATGAGAATGATAAAGAATTTATACAAAGTAATTTACACAAACCTTTAGATATGGAGTCAGTAACAGTATTGGCACATAAAGAGCCGACCATGGCGGCTCAAATCTATGCCGCATCTCTGCTCGCGATCGAAGTAGATACGGCCGCGGAACAAAAATATATGGCAGATTTAGCAACAGCTCTTGGACTAAACTCACAAGTGGTAGCCTATATAGAAGAGAGTATGGGAGTGAAGCGGGCTTAGAAAATTAAATTCTCGACAAAACAGGACTGATGTATCTTCAAAACTTGAAGTGTAGGCAACAAAGATTGATTAATTTACCAAAGGAATACAGAATGAAAAAACTAACACTATTATCTCTAGCAGCAGCTGCAGTACTTTTTGTAGGATGCGGCGAGAAAGCCAAAGATGAAGCGGCAAAAGCTACACAAGAGACAAAAGAGGTTGCAATTCAAGTGGCTGAGAAGACAAAAGAGGTTGCCAAAGAGGCAACAAGTAGTGTCGTAGAGGCAACCAAAGAAGCTACTAGTAATGCTGTTGATGCAACAAAAGCTACAACTTCTGAAGTCGTCAAAGAAGTTAAAGAAACCGCTGCAGCTGCAGCGACTGCGGTTGATAATGCCGTATATGGCAAATGCAAAGGATGTCATGGTGCTGACGGCAAAACAAAAGCGCTTGGAAAATCTGCCATTATTGCCGGACAAACACAAGATGAGCTTGTCACCAAGATCAAAGGATACAAAGCCGGTACGATCAATACAGCCGGTATGGGTATGCTCATGAAGGGGCAAGTAGAAAAACTTACCGATGTAGAGATCGAAGCGGTCGCAGCATATATTGCTGCATTCAAATAATATAAAGCGAAGGAACATAGATGGGAATTTTTAGTTTTTTAAGTGATGCCGGGAAAAAGGTTTTTGGACATGGGGATGAGAGCGAAGCGATCAAAAAAGAGATTGAAACCTCCTTTAAAGATCTTCCTGTTGATGGTCTAGTAACCCAAGTAGATGGAAATACTGTCACGATTGCCGGTCTTGCCAGGGATATCGCCACAAGAGAAAAGGTGATACTCATCGCCGGAAATATTGAGGGTGTGGCAAGTGTCAATGCTGACCAGCTATTGACTCCGGAGATTGTAGCAGCAACAAACACAAGAGATATTCCTGAGCCTGTTTTTTATGCGATCAAAAAAGGTGATACGCTTTGGGGTATCTCTGAAGATTTCTATAAAGATGGCTCAAAATATCCAAAGATTGTCGAAGCCAATCTCGAAGTGATCAAGGACGCAAACAAAATCTATCCTGGTCAATCGATCAGAATACCTGCACTTGCATAATAATTTTTGAGGGTTTTGGGGCAACCCAAAGCCTATCCGAGAATAACTTACTTTACTTTGCGTACAAAATCTCTCACATACTCATAGCCAGAATAGAGCGTCAAAACAACAGCGATCCACAAGAGCAGCTCACCCCCTTGCCATTGCATCAACAAAAACCCGATTGCGACCATTTGCACAACCGTTTTGACCTTCCCCATCCAAGAAGCAGCGATATCGATCCCCTGATCAATAGCCGAAACCCTAAGACCGGTGATGAAGAGTTCTCTTGTCAAGATCAGAAAAATCGCCCAAGATGATGCGCGATCGAGTATCATCAAACCCAAAAATCCCGCCAAGGTCAGCATCTTATCCGCCAAAGGATCGAGTATTTTGCCAAGTGTGGTAATCTGATCAAAGGTTCTAGCGATATATCCGTCAAAAAAATCAGTCGCACTTGCGAGTACAAAGATAAATGCTGCAAAATAGTCAAGCCAGCTGAAGTGTATCCCCGACAAAAGAGAGCCGTCACGCTCCACAAGCAGGAAGAACATAAACGGAGCCAGCATCAAGCGGATAAAAGCGAGGGTATTTGGGATATTGAAAATCTGCCGTTTAAACAAAGGGTTCCTTTTGTGCGATTGGATT
>DZAQ01000039.1 GCA_022729615.1 Sulfurovum sp. | reverse complement strand
CTCTCAAGGATAGGAGGATGGGAGTAGTAAAAAAAGATCACCAATGGATGGGATTTGGGGAAAGCTCTATTTTCTGTTACCAGCTTCATCAATGCCGAAACCAGATGCGCCTCCCCGCCTACTTGAGATCCAAATCTATCGGCAGCGTACTCATTGTGCCGGCTCACATAGCTCATTATAGGCGTAAAGAGCATATTTGCGACCGGCAGAAGCAGTACTATCATGGCGATCTTGACACCGGCAGCGGGGATCACTCCCATCGCAGTGAAGAGCTCATCGGGCAAGTTCCCCATGATGGCGAAGACCCCGAAGAGCAAACCGCCCATCATGGCGATATTTTTCCAAATATCCCCATGCGTGAAGTGTCCCAGCTCATGCCCCAATACGGCAAGGAGCTCCTCTTTGTTCAATTTGGAGAGCAAGGTATCGAAAAGTACGACTCGCTTACTCTTGCCAAGACCGCCGAAGTAGGCATTGAGACGGCTATCGCGTTTGCTTGCGTCCATCACAAATATCCCGTCACTTTGCAAACCAACCCCTCCCATGAGCTGCTCTATCGCCTCTTTGAGCTCCCCCTCTTCGAGCGGCTTGAAGGTATTGAAGAGTGGCGCGATGATCGTAGGATAGATGACATTCGCCAACACCGCTACCCCGAAAAGCAGCGCAAATCCCCACAGCCACCACGCCTCATACTGCGTCACGATCCAGCTCAGCAGCGCCAAAAGAGCCCCGCCGATCACGATAAAGAGCGCTATAGACTTGAGCTGGTCGATGATGAAAAGTTTTGGGGTTGTTTGATTGAATCCAAAATCTTCATCTATTTTGAAGGTTTGATAGAGCGAAAACGGCAAGGAGATGAGGGTATTGATCGCGAAAAATCCGAAGAGAAAAAGCAGACTCTGCCATATTGTCCCTTCGATACCGACAACCCCGGCAAGCCAAGAAAACCCAAAGAGCGCCCACCACAAAAAGAGAAAATACTCAACAAAATTCTCGACAATAGCAAGCTTCTCTTTGGCGATAGCATAATTGGCTGCTTGCAGATATTTGGATGCATCCATCAATACAGGCGACTTGTGCCGCTCAACCTGAATGAACCCTATCTGCATAAAAGAGATATAGATTTTGAGAAAAACATAGAGGGTGTAGATCAAAACAATTACTTCAAGCATACTCTTCACTTTTTGGATGGAATATATCCTAATGCGCCTTATAGGTGCTTAAATATATCGATATAATGCTAAAATTGCCCATTTTACAAAAGGATAGATTTTGGCGCTTGTGGATCTTTTTCATATCAAAAAAGAGTACGATATCAAACTGCTTCTTGATGATATCGATTTTCATCTCGAAGAGGGCGAGAGAATCTCGATAGTGGGTCAAAACGGGTGCGGCAAATCAACACTTATGAAGATCGTCGGCGGTTTAGAGGAGCCTAGCGAAGGGAAACGAGTCGCAGGGAGCTCCGTACAGATCGAGATGCTCCAGCAGCACCCCCGTTTTGAAGCCCACCTGAGTGTGCGAGAGGCGATAGAAAATGAGCTTTCCGCCATCCAAGAGGTCAAAAAAGAGTATGATCTGCTCACCGAGCAGCTCTCTGCTGATTTTGAAAATCCCTCGCTCTTGGCTGCCCATGCGAAAGTCTGCGCCTATCTTGATCACCACAATGCTTGGAATCTTGATGACAAAATCGAACGGGTTTTGCAAGAGTTTCGTCTCAAACCTTATGAGCATAGAGCCGCTGTCACACTCTCAGGCGGTGAGCAGCGGCGAGTCGCGCTTGCCTCCCTGATCCTCAAAAAACCCGATATTCTCCTCCTCGATGAGCCCACCAACCATCTCGATGTCTATATGGTTGAATTTCTTGAAGAGATGCTCCTCAAAGAGCGATGTACCATACTCTTCATCTCCCACGATAGGCACTTCATCGATCAGGTAGCCACACGGGTGATCGAGGTGGAGAACCAGAAACTTGTCTCTTATCAAGGGGGCTATCAGAGCTTTTTGCACCAAAAAGAGGAGCGGATGCACTCGATGCAAAAGGGGCACGAAAACCTCCTCAGACTCCTCAAGCAAGAGGAGGCATGGCTGCGCAAGGGAGTCAGAGCAAGAGAAAAACGCAACCAAGGAAGAAAAAAGAGAGTTTTCGAACTCCGTGATGAAGCCAAGACAAATCCGACGCTCATCCACAAAATGAAGCTGGAACTCGAGCGGGAGAAGAGACATTTCAACAGAGACGAAGGGGTGTCAAACAAAAAAATGCTCTTTGAACTTGAAAATGTCACCTATGGATTTTCAGAGAAAAAACTCATCAAAGATTTAACTATAAGAATTTTACAAAAAGATAAGATCGCCATCGTAGGCTACAACGGATCGGGCAAATCAACACTTCTCAAGCTGATGCTCGGCAAACTTCAACCGGGTAGCGGCATCATCAAACAGGGAGATTTTGCGATCGGCTATTTCGACCAGCACAGAGAGATGCTTGATGATGAGAAAAGTCTCATAGAAACCTTTTGCCCCGATGGAGGAGATATCATCAATGTGCAAGGGAATAATATGCATCTATTTGGCTATCTCAAATCCTTCCTCTTCCCCAAAGAGTTTCTTGACAAAAAGGTAGGCATGCTCAGCGGCGGGGAGAAAAACCGTGTTGCGCTCGCCTACCTGCTTACTCAAAAAGTCGATTGTCTCATTCTCGATGAACCGACCAACGACCTCGATATCCAGACGATCAATATCCTCGAAGAGAAACTTATCCACTTCCCCGGCGCCATCCTTTTCGTATCGCATGATCGCTACTTTATCGACAAAATAGCCTCCAAACTCCTTATTTTCAAAGGAGAGGGTATCGTCGAAGAGTCTCATCAAAGCTACACAGAGTATTTGGAGATAGAAAAAGAGATCGAAGAGCTCGACAGTCTTGAAAAGGAGATGAAAACACTCAAGCCCCAAGAGTCCAAACCTGCCAAGGCAAAGACAAAACTGAGCTACAAAGAGTTAGAAGATCTCAAAACTCTTCCGCTCAAGATAGATGCACTTGAAAGTCAAATCGACACAATCCATCGGTGCCTCAATAATCCGGAGTGCTATCAAGAAAAGGGGTTGCAACAGCTCTCCAAAGAGCTTACGGTACTTCAAGACGAGTACGATGCCCTCACAGAACGCTATCTTGAAGTATTGGAACTTCAAGAGGAGTTGGAAAAATAATTCCCGTCTCTCTTTGCCGTCACCAGCTGAGAACCACCCGTCTTCGCCCCCATCTCAAGGCTCTTCTATAATCCATACCCATATAGATATCGATCCGTTTTGTAAATCTCGGATTCATCTTGTCAAGTACGGTATAGACTCCCTGCAAGCCATGAATCTTCACTTTTGAGCCGGCTGTGAGCCCATATTTGCCGATAAGATCACGCGATACGGCGATCACCTTCATGCCGCTTTTGAGACGGTGTCCCCACGCTGCGATATTTGGTGTCGAATCAGTCTGCGCCGCGTGAGATGAATAGGCTGTCGCCATCACGCGAAGCGAGCGGGTACCCATGGCAGCATCAAGCAATTGAGTATCATATTCGTTCAGCGATCTGGTCGTTTTTTCTTGACCCAAAGAGAGGTATTTTGTTTTGAGCCTTTGAGCAAAAGTGCTTGGACTCTCTTTTGGCGCTGTCTCGATCTTCTCGAGTATGGCATTGAGTCTCTCTTGAGTGATGGGAAGCTTCAATTGGTATCCGACTGGGAGTATCTCAGGATTTTTCAACTCCCTATTGAGTGCGAGTATCTCTTTGGCTTCGATACCAAACTTTTTGGCGATTTGATTGAGAAACTCTCCATTCCCGACCCTATAAAGCGCAAACTCCTGCTTCTTTGGCTCTTCTGTCATATTTTGATCTTGGAGAAGCTGCTCTTTTTGGCTCAAAAGCTCCATCTTTTGGAGTTTGAGCATCTCTAGTTCTTGCAAAATCTTCATCTGCTCTGCTATCTCATCGAGATTACGGCCAAATCGTTTTGGGGCATAGACTTCAAGGTGCTTTTCGATCATCTCTTCAACATTAATTACCCTTACACGCTGAGTTTTTTTGTGCATTGGCTGAGTTTTGACAATAGTTAATTTTTTATTGTTTTCTTTGGTTCGAGTTAATTCTGTACGGTAAAGCTTTTGAGGATAGGGCATACACTGCTCTACATTGCCGGTTACAAACTTGCAATCTACAACTTTTTTTTCCCCTACGGATATCGTTGCAAAGAGAAGAGTGACGCTTGCGACCAGAAAGCTTTTTTTCATGATAGGTGCTGAAAATTATAAAAACTTTAGCATCTCCTCCTTTATAGAATCTTTATCAACTATAATTGTATGCCGTATTGTCTTCTCAAACAGTCCGCTTACCATTGGAGGGATAGCAACCCTTTGATTTTCACTGATCCACTTGAGCGCTTCGATATCACCCTCTGCACGATGCCCCAGAGCCTTCGCGATGGTTGGACTGAACTTGGTCCACTCTGCTGTGGAGTAGATCACTGTAGGGAGCTGCTCTACTCTAAGATCGCGGTATGCCTTCAGACATGTTGCCGTATGAGGGTCGAGAAGATACCCTCTATTTGCATACAAGGCTATAACCTCCTCCCCTTCTGTATCACTCGAGAAAGTCGCATCAAAATCCTCCCTCAGCTGCGCAGCCTCTTCCTCGGTCAGCACAAATTTGCCCTCCGACTCCAGCGACTCAAAAAGCTCTTTCGTTCGTTCGGCTCCAAATTTATCGAACATAACCCGTTCGATATTGGAGCTTTTGAGGATATCCATCGCCGGCGATTCGGTCCGGATCAGGCTTCTATGCGTCAGATCATAGACCCCCGAGGTGATCCAATCGGTAAGAATATTATTGATATTGGATGCGATAAGTATTTTTCGGATCGGCACCCCCGCTTTTTTGGCATAGTAGGCGCCAAGGGCATTGCCGAAATTGCCGCTTGGAACAACCAGATAGATCGCATCCCCGATCTTGATCACTCCCTTTCTCGCCAATTCAAGATAACTGTGGATATGGTAGATTATCTGAAATAAAATACGGCCGAAATTAACAGAATTTGCCGCTGAGAGTTTGATATCGCGCAATGCAAGCTCATCATGGAAATCTTTTGATGCCAAAAGCGCTTTGAGGCTGCTTTGGGTATCGTCAAAATTCCCTTTGACGCCGATCACTTTGAGATTTTGCCCCTCTTCCGTCACCATTTGAAGTCTCTGGACATCGCTTGTGCCGCCGTCAGGATAGAGGCATGCCACTTGGATATTGGGCTGGTTTTTGAATGTCTCGAGCGTCGCCGGTCCGGTATCGCCGCTTGTGGCTGCCATGATGAGATAGCGCTCGCCTCTTTGCTGGGCAAGCTTGCTGAGGATATAGCCAAACGGCTGGAGTGCCATATCTTTGAAGGCGCGGGTCGGACCATGGAAGAGTTCAGATACAAAACAATCCTCCTCTATCTGCACCAGCGGCACAGGATCGGAGGGATCATCAAAGAGATCATACCGCTCAAGCGCTGCTTGTATCGTCGAAGAGTCAATATCGATCCCAAATGCTTGCAGCACCGCTCCGGCAAGCTCTTTGTAACTGCTGCCAAGATGCCGATCCAAAAAAGCTCTATCGAAAGCCGGCAACTCCTCAGGAACATAGAGCCCGCCAAAACTCGCACTTGGACTCAATATCGCATCTGAGAAATTGACCTTTTTCGCTTTTTTGCCGTCATTCCCGCGTGTCTCTATAAACTGCATTCCCTATCCTGCTTCTTTTGTTTTCATTATTATAACAAAAAATTTTATTTTGACTCTTTCTCGCGCCTTTTGGCGAACTCTATGAGAGCATCACTCTCCAGCGGTCTGCTAAAATAGTATCCTTGCCCATACTCACACCCCTGCCCTATCAGAAAATCCTCTTGGGCTTTAGTCTCGATCCCCTCTGCTACCACCTTGTATCCCAAACTATGCGAAAGTGCGATGATAGCCGTAGTGACCTCCTTGTCGTTCACATCAGCAGGAAGACCCTCCACAAAAGATTTATCTATCTTTAGCTTATCGATCGAGAGTGTTTTGAGATAGCTCATGGAGGAGTATCCTGTCCCGAAATCATCAATGGCGATAAATCCTCCTCTCTTGCGAAGTTCATCGAGAATGCCGAGATTCTCCTGCGAGTACTCCAGCATACATCGTTCTGTGATCTCAAATTCAAGATTACCCATCGCGATCCCCGAATCATCAATAATTCCCTGGAACTTCGCAAGCATATCCTCCTGCCTAAATTGTGCACTTGAGAGATTGATGGCAATCCATTCGAGCTCCACGCCCTCCTCTTTCCAGTGCAAATAGGCTTTGGCTGCCTCCTCAAGTATGAAATATCCTATTTTAACTATCATACCGGTCTCTTCGGCAACTGAGATGAAATATTCCGGAGAGACAGCGCCCAACTCGGGAGAATTCCAACGCAAAAGCGCCTCTGCCCCGCAAAGCCTTTTGGTTTTGAGCTCATACTGCGGCTGGTACTGCAAGGAGAGTTCTCCCCGCTCGAGAGCATGGAGGAGTTTTTGCTCGATCTTTAGTCTCGTCTCCATATCCAAAGAGAGCTGGTATGTATAAAATTGGTAGTTATCTTTGCCTCTCTGTTTGGCATGATACATCGCGCTATCGGCATATTTGATGATCGTGCCGGTATCTTCCGCATCATCCGGGAAGAGCGCTATGCCGATACTCGCCGTAGTATTGAGGCTATAATCATCCACCTTGATGGGCTCTCTGACAACCGACAGTATTTTCTCTGCCATCTTGCCTATACTCTTTTTGTGGAGGTGAGAGCTGCATATAATGACGAACTCATCCCCTCCAAACCGTGCTACCAACGCCCTCTCTCCTGCACATTTCACAAGACGCTGCGCGACCTCGACGAGCATCTCGTCGCCTACAATATGCCCGAGAGAATCATTGATCACCTTGAAACGATCCAGATCGATAAAGAAAAATGCGAGCAACTCACCGGTCTCTTTGGCTCTCTCAAAAATCGCGGCAAGATCCCTCTCGATATAGGCGCGGTTGGGCAGCAGCGTCAAACTGTCATGATAGGCGAGAAAATTGGCTTTTGCCTCCATCTCAATAACCTCTTCAAGATTGGTATAGACAATGATATAATTTTGAATATCTCCGCTTTTGTCTCGCACAAGAGTGATGGTGAGCCATACGGGAATCAATTTGCCATCTTTTGTCTGACTCTCTATCTTGCCTGAGTAGTGACCTTTTGCGGTGAGTGCGGAGAGTATTTTTTTGTCAGCATAAGTATCCCTCTCAAGTGCGGTGACAATATCAGACTCTCTGCCCTCGATCTCCTCTCTCGCATAGCCAAATATCTCTAAATATGCGGAATTTACCGCGATAATATGTCTATTTCTATCGACGATCAAAACACCGTCAGCTGTCGCCTCAAAGACGACCGCTGCCTGCTGAAGCCGTTGGCGCTGCTCGATATACTCGGTAATATCCAATTTTACCGCCAAATACTGCACCAATTCGCCATGGATAATGATAGGCACTATAGATGCTTTTTCATAGAAGAGTGTGCCGTCTTTGCGACTATTGATCAGCTCTCCTTGCCATTTCTCACCGTGATCAAGCGTAGTATTCATCTCTCGATAAAAATCATCGCCATGAATGAAGGATTTGATAATGCTTGGTTTTTTACCCAATGCTTCGTCTTTGCTATATCCCGTACTCAGCTCAAATGCTTCGTTAACAAAGGTAATATTACGGTCGGCATCTGTGATAACGATCGTATTGTCGCTATTTTCGATCGCGTATCGAAACGCTTTGAGTTCAACAGTTTTTCGCTTCAAACGGTAATAAAAGTAGATCAACAAAAGCAGATTCAAAAAAGCCGCCAAAAAAAAGCCTTTAACTATCGACTGCGCTATTTTTTTATTTTGCTCATACTTCGCACTCAAACCAAGCGCCAGCTTTTTGATAGCGTCCTGCAGAAAAATATGTTTGTTTTGGGCTAACTCCCTATTCATAAGCTCTGTATCATCTATAAACTGCTCAACCTGTTTTGCGAAAAAAATATAATATTGCTCATCCGGAGTGTTTGTTTGGATCTCCTTAAGGGTATCGCTTAACCTCTTTGTTTCGATGGATGAACCCATCATGACTCTGCCTAGCTCAAAAAGAATTTCATCAAGCACGGCATGCTTTTGTTGATTGCCAGGATACTTATTTTCGATTGTCTTACGCAGATCAAAGAGGTAGTGAATGGCATTGGCTGCTCTTGCGTTTGGGGCTAAGAAGCGGTATGAGAGTTCGATCTTGCTGCGATGGAGCTGTTCGATGGCGAGCAGCTCTTGATAGCTCTCCTTGCCAAACTCCTCCTCTAGCCTGCTCATTTTCAGAGATTCAATAATTTTTTCAAACGATCTTGAGGAGCTTAGAACACTATCACTGTTTATAAAGCTATATTTCTTTAAAAAAACAGTCTCTTGCATCAAATCAAGAGTGATCAGATTTTGTAATTTTTGTTCATAGAGACCATAATTTTCAATATTTTTGTAAATTTTCAGGAGATAGCTGAATGAAAACGCGAGAAGCAGCACAAAAAACACCAATAGCATCATAAAAGGGTCAACTCTGCTCCTTAAAAATCCTTTGACCGCATGCTTCATCTATTTTGCCGCCTCGGGGATCGGTGCCGTGAGTGACTCCAAAAAAAGCGTTATCTTATCGATCTCTTCGGGTCTCATATCTCTGCCAAGCTGATAATGTGACATCAGCTCTACGGCATCCTTGAGAGTCGCAACCCTCCCGTCGTGCATATATGGTGAGGTTTTGGCACTGTTTCTAAGTGATGGCACCTTGAAAAGAAGCCTATCCTCCTCCTTCTTTGTGAGAGAGTAGAGACCTTGATCGGAACTATTGGCGTCTTCAAAAATACCGAATTTATTATAGATATTCCCGCCGATATTGACTCCATGATGGCAGAGAATGCACCCTTTGGAGGCAAAAAGCTTATATCCCTCCTCTGCATCTTTGCTAATAGCATTTTTGTCACCCTTGAGATATTTATCAAATGGGGCGTTTGGCGTGATAAGCGCCTTTTCAAACTCCGCTATCGCATCAACGATATTTTCTTGAGTGATGCCATCGGGATAGATCTCTTGAAAATTTTTCAAATATTCACTATTGCCCGAGAGAACTTTGACGGCTCCTTGCAGAGTATGACCCATTTCGACAGGATTTGCGATGGGACCTTTCGCCTGTTCTTTGAGATCCTTTGCCCGACCGTTCCAAAATTGGCGAAAATTGAAACCGCTGTTATAGACCGTGGGGGAGTTGACAGCTCCCAGCTGACCCTTGATGCCAAAGGAGAATTGCAGACCGTCATCACCCCCGTTTTGCAAATCATGACAAGTCGCACACGATATCGTACCATCGGCGGAGAGTATGGGATCGAGGAAGAGTTTTTTTCCTAGCTGAACTTTTGATGCATCTGCCTCTACATGCTCCGGGATCGGCGAAATCATCCTATTCTCACCGCTTGCCGTCAAGCCTGAGAGTACAAACAGGAAAAAGATTAGAGCTCTATACATGTCCCTACACCTGAGCTTGTCAAAATCTCTAAAAGCAAAGAGTGCTCCACCCTCCCATCGATGATATGCGCCTTTTTGACCCCGCCCCTCAGCGCTTCGATACATGCATCCACCTTGGGCACCATACCGCCTCCTATCGTACCGTCAGCTTTGAGCTTCTGTGTTTTTTCTATATCAAGCATACTGATCAGCTGCATATCCTTGTCCAAAACCCCTGCCGTATCGGTCAAAAAGAGTACTTTTCGCGCTTTGAGGGCTACCGCTATCTGGCTTGCGGCAAGATCGGCATTGATATTGAAACCGGGATGCCCCACCATCGAGCTTGAGGCGATAGGGGCGATCACGGGCACAAAACCGTCATCGATGATATTATTGACCACCTGCGGATGGACATGCTCTATCACCCCAGTGTATCCGAAATTTTCGAAATCTTTGGGGCGCGCTTCGAGAAAGTTGGCATCTTTTCCCGATATTCCGATCGCTTTGCCGCCGTGAGTATTGAGGAGTGAGACGATCTCTTTGTTGATCTCACCGCTGAGCACCATCTCCACGATACGCATCACCTCTTTGGTCGTCACGCGCTGCCCATCCACAAACCTCGTCTCGACACCCAGATCAGTGAGCATTTGCGTGATACTCTTGCCGCCCCCATGCACTACGATCGGCTTGAGACCTACCGTATGGAGCAGCACGATATCCTGCGCGAACTTCTCTTTGAGCAGATCGCTTGTCTGTGCCGCTCCGCCGTATTTGATCACTATCTTTTCATTATGAAATTTCTTGATAAACGGCAGCGCGTCCAAAAGTGTCTTGACTATATCGTTGTTGCTATACATTCTCTCCCTTTGATGGCTTAATAATTAGTACACCTCAAAAACTCACCGATAGAGTGCCGCGGCTTTTTCAAAGTCTCGCAGCGACGAAATTTCCGTCATCCTTGGGTCAAGCCCGAGGATCCATTTCATTTGTGGATTCCGCATCAAGTGCGGAATGACGAAAGGATGTCATTGCGAGC
>DZAQ01000160.1 GCA_022729615.1 Sulfurovum sp. | reverse complement strand
GTGCATCCAAGCGCAAGTGCAACCATTTGCGGCATATGAAGAACCGGCAATGCTATATCGCGACCCATTGTCTTCCCTACACTGTCTTGATAGGTATCCATTTTCAAATGACACAGAGGGCAGGGTGTGACCATGATATCCGCATTGCTATCGATCGCATCGAGCAGTGCATTTCCTGCCAGTACTTCAGATGTATGATTTGCCTGAAGTTCGACATGGAAACCGCAGCATTTGTTTTTGTGCGCATAATCGATAGGGTGACCCTCAAGTGCAGCGATAAGTTGATCCAAAGAGGTAGGATTGTAGGGATTTTCACCACTGTTGCTTGCGTGATGAAGTTCAGAAGGACGAATGTTGTGGCAGCCATAGAATGGCGCGATATTGAGGTGGCTCAGCGGCACTGTAACTTTGTCTTTGATGTTGTCTAGTCCATATTCGTCTATAAGCACATAAAGGAAGTGCTTGATCTCGGATGTACCCTTGTATTCCAGCCCGACTTCTGCAAGTTTTTCGTTTACTCTTGCTTTGAGCTCAGGGTTTTTGTCTAGTGCGTGCTTGGTCATCGCAGAGTTAAGCTGACATGTGTTGCAGATCGTGATCATCGTCAGACCCAGCTTCTCTGCATAGCAGATATTTCTGGCATTGAGAACATGCGCAAGGAACTCATCGAAATCCTGCAGGTGGCTAGCGCCGCAACAGCTCGCCTCTTCGAGGATAGTGATCTCGATACCGAGTTTTTCAGCTACAGCAAGTGTAGATGAGAGTAGCTCGGGCGTAGATTGTTTGGCTGTACACCCCGTAAACAGCGCATATTTTAATTTGCTCATCTTCTCTCCTTATAGCTTAGGCAGTTTATTGGTTTGTGAAATTTCTATCAATTTTTTGATCTCATCTAGGTTCTTTGACTTTGGTACATTATCCACAAATGGAAGCGCATCAGTGAAGTGGATCTTGCCTGCTTTGAGCATTTTGAGTGCGGTTTTAATATGTTTGTGCATACCCAAAGGTCCCTCTGAATACAGAACAATATCCGCCTCATCAAGGAAGCCGTGCTTCTTCATGCTTCTGACAAACCCTTCGGCATGTTTTGTGGCGATATTGCGTTGCGCGATATTTCGTTCAAACTGCAGATTGTGCAATTTGGTGATCTTCTCTATAGGATTGACATCTTTCGGACACGCCTCGGCACACTCAAAACATTTGACACAATCCCATACGCCTTGACCCATCTGCGCTGTCATCTCCAGTCTCTCATCGCCGGCGCTGTCTCTGGGATCGACTGTGAAGCGGTATGCTGCAGCGAAAGCGGCAGGACCGAAAAACTCTTCATTAGCTTCAAGCGCCGGACAGGCGTAGTGACAGTTTCCGCATTGGATGCAATAATCAGCATCCAATATATTTTCCACCTGCTCTTGACTCATCTTGGTTTCGTGTGTCGGATGCGGATCTACATCGGCCACCACGAAAGGCTTGACGGCCGCATGCTTGTCCCAAAAATCTTTTTTGTCGATGATCATATCTTTGATGACGCGTTTTTTGCTTTGGGGATCAAAAATGAGTTCATTTCCAAAAAGATTGATCATATCCCACGCATTTTCCTTACAAGAAAGCACAGGCTTGCCGTTGACTTTGATGGAACATGATCCGCAGATACCGTGACGGCAAGAGCGTCTATAGGAGAATGATCCGTCATGTTCCCACTTGATACGGTTGAGAAGATCAAGTATGAGCTCATGGTTTTCGACATTCATCTCATAAGTTTTATAGTATGGCAGATAATCTGTCTCTGCATTAAAGCGAAATGCCTTGATAGTAATTTTTTTGTATTTGTGACTAAACATCTCTCCGCTCCTTAGTATGATCGCGCTTGAGGCTCAAATTTGCCAGGGACAACTTCGCTGTATTCAGTCGAGATCGTACCATCTTCATTGAGTCTAGAATAGGTGTGTTTCATGAAATTCTCATCATCCCGCTGCGGATAATCTTCTCGATAGTGCGCCCCACGGCTCTCTTTTCTCAAGATAGCGCCCTCAACTATAAATTTGGAAAACTCTATCATGTGACCCAGCTCAATCGCCTCTTGCAATTCTGTATTGAAGGTGTTTGATTTGTCGCTGATGCGGATATTTTTGTAGCGTTCCGATAGAGTATTTAGGATCTCTTTTTGAAGAAGAAGCGTCTCTTCTTTTCTGAATACGGCGGCATTGTCTGTCATACTCTGCTGCAGATCCGTACGGATCGCAGGTACAGACTCCATGCCGTTGTTGGTCTTGATCCAATGTATCTCTTCAAGCATCGCTTGCGCATCCTCTGCGCTCGCCTCTCTAAGCTCGATGCTATCTATATCTTTGAGCATATTCTCGCCCGCATGACGACCAAAGAGCAGAGCTTCGAGGACAGAGTTCGCTCCGAGTCTGTTCGCGCCGTGGACAGAGACACATGAGCATTCACCCGCAGCATAGAAACCCTCTACGAGTTCGGTGGGTGATTTTCTGACATGGCAGTTGATATCCACAGGGATACCGCCCATAGAGTAGTGTGCCGTCGCGGCTATCA
>DZAQ01000159.1 GCA_022729615.1 Sulfurovum sp. | reverse complement strand
TACTCTTTTCATCTTTACTCTCCGAATATAACCGAATTGGGTTTTCTCTCTAGCTTTTGCAGCAGTTTTTGCGTATCTACAGAAGTTTTATGAAGCTCCTTGAGCGTCTCCCCCATTTGCGCGGAGAGAAGCGACTCATCGCCATTGGAGTGCATCACACTATCAAGCGAGCGGAGTGTTTTTTGCAGCTCTTTCATTGTTCTGCCCAGCTCAGCCGGAAGATTGGCAAACTCATCACTTCCCACTGCCCTATTGACCCCTTCGAGTGTTTTATTGAGATTGACAAGGAGTTGCTGTGTACTCTTCTCGTTTTTGCTCAGTAGCTTAGCGAAATTCTCACTCGCATCACTGATAGAGAGTATGAGCGTATCAAGCGGCAGCTCTTTGAGTTTTTTGAGGAGTCCCCCCATCTCGCTCATGACACCGGAACTTGGAGTATCGACAGTTGGGAAAATAGCTCTATCTTTTTGGCGAACAATACCCGTTGTCTCATTAGTATCTATAAAATCGAGATTTACATAGAGATACCCGCTGAGCGGGTCATGCTCTTGGAGTGATGCCCGCAGCCCCTCTTTGACCCCGTTTTCCAAATTCATCTCTCCGCTCTTTGTAGAATCATTGGCATCCACGAAGACAGATGTATCGATCACTGCCGCGACCGTTGCAGTGATTTGATGGGTTTTTTTGTTGTAAGCATAATCGATATCTGCCACCCGACCCACATCATAACCGTCAAATTTGACCGAAGCGTTCATTTTGAGCTTGGCAGCTGATCGATCAAAGATCATCGTGTACTCCCTCATTGCCTTGCCGCCTGTACCGATTTTATAGTAATCGACCATAGTGCTGTCTTTGTGAAGTTTGAAGATATAGTCAGATGGCAAGCTTGCATTTGAGTCTTTTTCCGAAGAAGAGAACTCTATCCCGCCATGCAGAATATTTGCCAACGGAGCGACATTCAAATTAAACTGTCCGTTGAGATAATCCAAAGAGAGACTGCTTTGTACCCAAAATTTTGAATCAATATGAACATAGGAAGTGTAGGGGTTGTCGATATAGACTATAACATCCACACTCTCGCCATCCAGCGAAATGGTTATATATTCTACCTGACCGACCTTGAGACTCTTGTAGTATATCGGGGTACCTACAATCACACTGTATGTAGAGGGGGCATTGAGATGATAATACGCTCCATCCTCAAGATTACGGGAGGGCTGGTCAAGCCCGATAAATTTTGCTTTGCTCTTTTTGAGTTTTTGACCATCCAAATTGATATAGGTACCGCTCAAAAGCGTATCAAGTCCGGAGACTCCGCCAAACCCTACTTCAGGCTTGACTATCCAAAATTGCGTTTTATCATTGAGATAATCCACCGCCTCCTTCTCAATCCTGGCAATCACCTTTACGCCCCTGCCGTCACTATTGAGAAATACCTTTTCGACCTTCCCTATCGGAACATCTTTGTATTTGATCTGGCTTTGACCCTCCTTGAGTCCTTCATTGTTTTGGAAGATGATCTCTATTTTCGGACCAAGTTCGCTATAGTAACGAAAGAGAAGCCACAAAGCTATCATGATCGCGATGAGCGGTACGATCCAAATGGATGTAAAAAAATTAAATTTTGTTGTCTCTTGGGTCTGCGGTATCTGCTCCGACATCAACGGCTTCCTCCTATAAGTTTGGTATCAAAAGCATGCGCTGCCAAAAGCGTGAAAAACACAGAGAGCGCAAATGCCGTAGCCGCTGTTCCGGCAATAATCTGAATACTTCCCATATGCACCAGTCCGGCAAGTATCCCGACGACAAAGACATCGACCATCGACCATGGTCCGATCACTTCGGTTATATGATAGATTTTGTGTTTGTCTATCTTCTTGTGGATCCCTTGAGAGTATTTCGTACCGGTCAGGAGATATGCGAGCATCAAAAATTTCAATAGAGGCACACAAATGGATGCCGCAAAAATGATCACAGCAACAGGATAATCCCCATGACTCCAAAGCTCAAAAATCCCCTCCATGATCGTACTTCCGCTCTCAGAACCCGGTCGCGAAATCACCATCATCGGATAGAGATTGGCAGGGATATAAAAAATAATTGCCGTGATCAGATATGCCCAGCTCTTCTCGGTGGGGGTTTTGTCGTGATGATATATCTTTGTCCCGCATCGACGGCAATAATTGTTTTGTACTTTATCGATATTGACCGCTTCACAAATAGGACACACAATGAGTTTTTCTCTCTCCGCCTCAATCATCCAAAGAGCCTCCGGATACGCCAAAGATGCGTTTATGCACCAGCCAAATCTCGCCGATACGAAGAGTTTTGGAGAGAGAGAGATTGATCAAAACAAAGGCGATCAATGCCCAAAAGGAGATGCCTATCTGTATATCTGCAAGCGCAAAAAGTTTGACTATCGCTACTAAAATACTGATCAAGAAAATATCACTCATATGCCAAGGCAGCAACTCTCCCAAAAGTGTCAAAAGTTCTTTGGTCAATACCTTGCCTCTCTTTAATAACATTAGAGAAAATATCAAAATATAGAGTACAAAGATCATCAAAGGAAAAATGAAG
>DZAQ01000158.1 GCA_022729615.1 Sulfurovum sp. | reverse complement strand
TTATAAAGGCGATAGCACTATTATGGATATAAGCGCACTTAATTTAAACTATTTTGATATCGCCATAGCTACGATTGTCATCATTCTTGGTATAAAGGGTATGGTCAACGGCTTCATCCGAGAACTTTTTGGAATGGTCGGTCTTGTGGGAGGTATCTACCTAGGATCCCGTCTCAACGAAACAGTAGGACATTTTATAGATCAAAATATATACCATGTTGAGAACTTGGCTGCTCTCAAGCTGATAGGTTTTGTTGGGGTTCTTGCAGGTGTCTGGATCGTTGCTGTAACTCTTGGGGCGATATTCTCCTCTCTCACACACGCAAGCGGTCTTGGATTTATCAATCGTCTGCTTGGTTTTGTTGTGGGGGGAGGGAAATATTTTTTGATTTTTGCCCTAATATTCACAGCGCTCTCCAATATCACGCTTGTCAAAGAGAATCTCGGCAAATATATCACCGACAGCCAACTCTATCCATATCTACTTTCGGCAGGATCGTATCTTATCAATATAGACCCCAAAGCGCTTCATTTTGGAGAGGGCAATGCGACACTCGCGCTGCCAACGCCGGCAATCCTCATCCAAGAGGCAAATTTGACCCAATCAGCAGATCAAAACAGCAGCAAGGAGCAATAGATCCAAATGATACAATACTCCGCACTCCTTGAAAAATTTAAACAGCTGCTCAAGAATAACGAACTCAAATTTACAAAACAGCGGGAGTTTATCCTCAAAGCTCTTTATGACAATGAAGGGCACTTTACACCCGAAGAGCTCCACGATCTTATCAAGAAAAAGGCCCCCAACCTCAACACAAGTATCGCTACTATCTACCGTACGCTTGGGCTTCTTGAGGAGTCTAAGATCATCAACTCGATCTCATTCGGAAGCAAGGGGAAAAAATATGAATTTGGACTCAAGTCACACCACGATCATCTCATCTGTATTGAGTGCGGCGCTCTTATCGAGTTTGAAGATGAAGTGATCGAGACACGCCAAAGCCAGATCGCCAAAGAGCACAATTTCAAGATGACCAACCACACAATGAATATTTTTGGCATTTGCGAAAATTGCCAAAATACAGATCAAAATCGTTAAAAAATAGGAGAAGATTTGATATTTGAAAGTCAATACATTCAAGAGAGAATAAAAAAATCGGACGAACTACGAAAAGAGGGGATCAACCCCTATCCAAACGGTATTGCGAAAGGGACGCTTTCAGGAGTATTTTTTGCGGAGTGCGAATATATCAAAGAGATAGATTCGGATATCAAAAAGGATGAGAGCAGAACCTATACTCTTACCGGAAGACTCAAATTTATCCGCATCATGGGGAAGGCTGCTTTTGCAAAACTCGAAGATAGCGATGGGCTTGTACAGATCTACTACAATAGAGACGATCTGCCGGAAGGGTACTACAACAAAGTCAAAAAGCTTATCGAAGTGGGGGATATTGTCCTAGCGGAGGGGTACCCCTTTGTGACGCAAACAGGCGAACTCACTCTGCACTGCAAGCGATTTGAGATTGTCAGCAAGGCGATCTCTCCTCTGCCTGAGAAGTTCCACGGACTTCAAGACCACGAGCTTCGCTATCGCCAAAGATACCTTGATATGATCATGAATCCTGAAGTCAAAGAGAACTTTATCATGCGAAGCAAAATCGTCTCTTTGGTGCGAAGATTTTTTGAAGAGAGATCTTTTCTCGAGGTAGAAACACCCATGATGCACCCTATTCCCGGGGGCGCCAACGCCAAACCGTTCGTCACCCACCACAACGCTTTGGGTATAGAGCGGTATCTGAGGGTTGCGCCGGAGCTCTATCTCAAACGATTGATAGTAGGGGGCATGGAAGCGGTCTTTGAGATCAACAGAAACTTCCGAAACGAGGGGATGGACCATACACACAACCCTGAATTTACTATGATCGAGTTTTATTGGGCATACCATACCTATCATGACTTGATGCGGATCACTGAAGCGCTCTTTGAGACACTTTTCCAGAGACTTGAACTAGAGCGCAAACTTGACTATGGCGAACAGACCATCGACTTTGCGACACCTTTTGCGAAAGTCAGCTATATAGAGGCGATTTCAACCATCGGCGGCGTACCGGCCGAAATAGTATCTGACAAAGAGAGGGCTATCGCTTATCTTGCGGAGCGCCGTATCAAAGTAGATGCAAATCTCTCTTTGGGGTATATACAAGCGGAGCTTTTCGATGAATTTGTCGAAGCAAAGCTGATCAATCCGACCTTTATCACCGATTTTCCGGTCGATATCTCTCCGCTGGCAAGACGCTCCGATACAAACCCGGAGATTGCCGAACGATTTGAGCTTTTTATCGCCGGCAAGGAGATCGCCAACGGTTTTTCGGAGCTCAATGACCCGATCGATCAATATGAGAGATTCAAAGAGCAAGTGACAGCCAAAGATGTCGCCGGAGACGATGAAGCGATGCATATGGACACGGACTATGTAACCGCTCTTAGCTACGGTATGGCGCCGACTGCCGGAGAGGGTATCGGTATCGACAGACTTGTCATGATCCTCACCAACCAGCACTCCATCCGTGATGTGCTTCTCTTCCCAGCCATGAAACCGGAA
>DZAQ01000157.1 GCA_022729615.1 Sulfurovum sp. | reverse complement strand
GCGATAAATCCGCCAAGATTCTCATAATGCCCCGCCAAGTCAAGTACAGAAATTTTATTTTCCCCCAACACCAGCGGGAGCTTTGCAAGGATAAGATTGGTGAGCGACGCTTCGATTTCGCTTGTCGTGAAATGTCCGTCCGTGCCGACGATCTCTTGCATGAAGCGCTTAGGATCCGCGATACGGATCTCATAGGTTCCGAAAGCACGCAAGCGCACCATATCAAATTCGGCATCGCGGAGCATAATAGGATTTTTAGTACCCCACTTGAGGTCAACAAAGCGTTTGGTATTGACGAAATAGACCTCCGCTTTGAAAGGGGAGTTGAATCCGTGATCCCAGTGCTGCAAAGAGGCGAGAATAGGTATATTTTTGGTCTCAAGAAGATAAGTCCCGGGACCCAGAATATCGGCTATCTCGCCCTCATTGACAAAAACAGCCGTTTGAGACTCTCGCACGATGAGTTTGGCGCCATTTTTGATCTCATTGCCATATCTATTGAATCGATAGACCATCGTATCTTGTGTTCCATCCGTCCACTCGATAACATCGATAAATTGCCCGAACAGCCAGTCAAAAAGACCCACTTTATACCCCCTTCGCTTCTATAGCTTTTGCAGCGATATCTGCCCCCTCTATACTTTTCGCCTTCACTGCAAGCAGTGCACTTTTGAGCTCTTTTTCAGCAGTTTGAAGCTCCATTAGCGCAGCCTCTCTTGCTTTTTTGCCCTCATCGGCGATACGGAGTGAATCATTGAGTGTTTCTATGAGTGTGGCATTAGCTTTTTTGATACTTCCAATATCAAATATTCCTCGCTCCATCTGCGTTCGAATCTCTTTGTTTGCCTCTTTGAGCCCTTCGGCATTTTTCTCAAGCAAATCATTCGTCAAATCACCGGCACCCTTGATCGCCTTGGCGGCTTCATGACTTCTAAATATAGTCACAGTCTGTGCAAGCTGGTTTCTCCAAAGCGGTACGGTATTGACGAGAGTAGATGTGATTTTATTGATCAAGGATTTGTCATTTTCCTGCACGAGACGAATACTCGGGAGTGACTGCATCGCGACTTGTCTGGAGAGTTTGAGATCATGCACACGGCGATCCAAATCATCTCTGAAAGCCCGTATCTCTTTGAGGTTTTGGATAGCGAGCATATCCTCCCCGCTCTCCTTGGATTTGACTTCATATCCAGGCACGATCTTCTCGTCAAGCTCTTTAAGCTTGAGTTCACCTGCCTGGATATAGAGTTCCAAATTTCTGAAATATTCCAGATTGGCTTCGTAGAGTTTGTCTAGTGAAATGACATCAGAGGTGAGCTGACTTTTGTGTTTTTCGAGGTTATTGGCCGTCATATCGATCTGGTCGCGTACCTTCTCATATCCTTGCAGGAACTTCACTAGCGGCTTTGTACCCCCAAAGATCTTTTGCCACCACGAGAGCTTGGCATTGGGGTTGAGTTCATCGAGATCAAAACCGCGTATAGCGGCTACGATTTGATTGAGCGAGTCACCGGCTTTGCCTAAATCCTTATTTTGAACATTTTCGATCATTTTATTGGAGATTTCATCGAGCTTCTCTTGGGCAGAAGAGCCGAAAAAGATCACTGATGTTTTATCATTGATATCAAGTTCACTTGCCGCTTTGGCAACTGCATCCATCTCTTGCGGGAGCGCCTGTGGCGGGTTTGGCATTTGATTTACGATTGTTGCCTCTATCACTGATTTTACTTCTGTTTCCATTTTTTCTCCTTTTAGTGTTTGATTTGTTCCCGCAGGACATCGATATGAAGATCAAGATCTAGCTGATGCCCCTCCTTCAGCCGCTCAAGCTCCTTTTGGAAGCGTATCTCGACATCATCCATGAGCCGCAAAAGCCTCTCTCTCGTCTCCGGCGTGACTTTGCCCTCCTCTATCGCCCTGTATGATGTGGTGACATCCGCGATACCATCGATATAAACTACAAGAAATTTCCGTGCATCACGAAGTTTCTTGGGCTCCTCTTCGATCGCGCTCAGAATCGACTTGGCATGCCCCAGCGCTCCTGTTATCTTCTGAGATAAAACACTATCTTTGATCATAGCGTTCTCTTTTTCTATCAAAGCTACTTTACTGTGTGCCTTTTGCATCGTCTCCAGCACAAGGTCTATGGAGATGTCGTCAAAATTTTCAAGCTTATCTTTGCGAGGGTCAAAACCATAATAGAGCCAATATCCAAAGATCGATAACCCACTCAAAAAGAGCGATTCCACCAAAGACTCAGAGCCGGCTATATATGCAGAGAAAAAAACAGAAACACCCAACAGATAGGCAGAAAGTTGCTTGTAGGGGATCTTGGGCGCTTTTGTCAATTTGGCAAGATTGTAGTTTCTCTCCTGAGCAAATCCTCTTCTAGAAAGAACAATTGTAACAAATAGGAGTAAAAAGGCGATGGAGTTGAGCGCAAAAGGGATCAGCCTCATCCCCATCAAAGCAAAAACGATACTCAAAAAAAGCGGAACCAAGAAGAGGTAGAGCAAAAATCCTTTTTTTATTGAACCAACTTCCGAGATAGAGGGGTTGTAGCGCTCAGCTTTTGCCATCATCGCCTCCTAAAATATCTTACTCAATGGTGAAAATACAGCCACACCGATACTGAAAAC
>DZAQ01000156.1 GCA_022729615.1 Sulfurovum sp. | reverse complement strand
TTTGGGGTCTTGACGCCCGTGGGCATAGTTGAGCACTCCGTTTTCAACCGTTAGAATGTAAGGTTGCTTGATATCGGTAAAATCGATATTGAGGACGATCTTTTTGCCTGACGCTTTGGGACCATTGAGGCGAACGGAGAGGTAGTCAAATAGCATCTCAGGGGTCATTGATTTGATCACATCAGGGCTTGCAGTTGTCCCTACTTTTAAGTTTGGAGTACCGTTGCGCAGTTCGTATGCCCCTTGCAAATAAACACTGCGCCATGGTCCCGCTTCGGATTGATAGCCCAATTGCTCAAGTGCATCGGCACCCAGCTCTCGTGCGGCTTTGTTGTCGGGGTCGGCAAATACGACTTTGCTCATCACCTCTGCAACCCAGCGATAATTGCCCTCTTCAAAATCTTTTTTGGCTCTTTCGATAACAGCGCTAGCGCCGCCCATGTACTCGACAGCTTTTTTGGCATTAGGGACGGGAGGCAATGGGTCAAGATTGGCAGGATTGGCGTCATACCAGCCAAGATAGCGTTGATAGACCGCTTTTGCATCGTGTTTGACGGTGCCGTAATAGCCGCGAACATACCACAGAGAATTCAGTTCGGGCGGTAACTCCACCATCTCTGCCACCTCTTGAGAGGTGTAGCCGTGATTGAACAGTCGAACCGATTGGTCGTGGATGTATTTGTAGGTATCGCGTGTTTTTTTCATGTAGTCAGTCAGCTGCGCATTTCCCCAGTGTGGCCAATGGTGTGCTTGAAAGACGACATCAGCATCTTTGGCATAGAGGTCGATGGATTCATCCAGATAGCTTGCCCATTTTTGCCCGTCTCGCACCTGTGCCCCACGCAAGGTGTAGAGATTGTGGAGGGTGGCAGAGCAGTTTTCTGCCATCCACAGCGCTTTGAGCTGTGGAAACCATGTATTCATCTCCGCAGGCGCTTCGGTACCAGGGGTCATTTGAAACACCATAGTAACCCCATCGATATTCATCTCTTGACCTGTTTTGGTGATGACATCAGTAGGGGGGATGACGCCTATGCTTCCTTGTGAGGTTGTTTGCCCCAGACCTGCATTGACACCGCCTTTGGCATTGCGCGGTAAAAATGCTCCGTACATAAAGACGGAGCGTCTGGTCATGGCATTGCCGGCAGTGACATTTTCGCTAATGGCGTGTTCCATGAAACCATCGGGCGCGATAATTTTGACTTTGCCGGATTTGACATCGGCTTCATCGGCAACACCCCGCACTCCACCGTAATGATCCACATGGGAATGGCTATAGATCACGGCAACAACAGGGCGTTTGCCTAAATGTTCAGTTACGAGGTCGTAGGCTGCTTTGGCGGTTTCGCTGGAGATGAGGGGATCTAAGACGATCCACCCTGTTTTGCCCTGAATAAAGGTGATATTGGATAGATCGTATCCTCGTACTTGATAGATGGTATCGCTTACCTTGAAGAGTCCTGAGAGGGTGTTGAGCTGGGCATTGCGCCAGAGGCTTGGATTGACAGTTTCGGGGGCTGTTTTGTTTTGTTCGATAAACGAGTAGGATTCCATATTCCAGACGACTTTACCGTTATCATCTTTGATAATGAGCTCTTTGGGGCGGGCAATAAAGCCTCGTGTTGCTAGGTCAAAATCCTCTTTGTTGGCAAAAGGGAGGCTCTCTAGTACCTTTTGCTGGGCAAGTTTGGTTGCTGGGGTTGCCTCTTTTGAGGGAGCCGGTTTGGTGGGTGCATTTGCGCCAAAGGCACTTGTGGCAATGAGTGTTATGGATAAAAGAAAAGAGTAGGGTTTCATAAGTTATACCTTTTTATTTTGGAAAGATTAGTGTTAGTACAAATCGAATACCCCAATCAGGACCACCCTCGGGGGTTTCGACATATTTGCGATACCCGAGGGCTAGACTGAAAGGCTGGTTCGCTACTTTGAGAACTTGGCTTGCTACGAGGTTGATGGGCACCGTCCACTGATCGGTCGTCCAATCGTAGGTTGATTCGCTCAGCAAGGTTAGAGTCGTCTGCGTTGGGAAAGTGTAGCCCCAAAAAGGCTGTAAAAAAGTAGCGTTGACATTGGCTCGATCACTCTCACCCGCAAAGGACCAGATATGATTGAAGAGACCTCCGTATGTCCAGCCGTTTTCTTGTTTGAGGGCTACTGCTGTGGGACCTGCTCCCCATTTCTCGGTACCCAGCGCATTGTCACTGGCGGTTGGCAGAAGAAAAACGGGACCCGCTCCCCATAACCATCCGCTCGAAGTGGGGTTCTTGGGTCCGACAAAGATACTTTGGACGATGTCACCCACCCCCGAGTGATCCTCGCCGCCACTCACGGGCGATGGGGAGTCGATAACGGGGAGGATGGTTCGAGAGATGATATTGAGATCGTCATTGAGCGAAAATGGGACAACGGGCTGAATATTGGTGATGGAGCGATCGGTGTCGTTGGATCCTATTCCTGTGTCCCAGTTGTATTGAAACGGAACGCTGATGAGCGCTGCAATAGGATTGGAGAGTTGTTTCGCTAAATCTTGTTCTGTTGCGCACAAAGCGCTACTGAGTGTCGCAAACGCTAAAATGGTGGAGTGTATTTTCATTGTTATTCTCCCATATGAGTGTGTATGTCTAAGATATTTGCTTGCATCAGTGTATGGCTGGCAAGCTTATA
>DZAQ01000155.1 GCA_022729615.1 Sulfurovum sp. | reverse complement strand
CTATTCCGAGCTCTTTTGCCCTTAGATACTCCGGATTGTTTTTGCGTACCGCAGCTGAGTAGATGACGCGATCAGCGCCCTCTACGGCTTCTTGGTGGTGCGGGATGGTGATCTTGGCATTGTAGCTGGTCGCCAGAACATTGGTGATCTCGCTTTGTCTGATGTCCGAGCCGCTGATCTTGTGTCCGTCGTTGGTCAAAAACTTCGCCAACGCAGAGAGCCCTATCCCTCCGATGCCTATGAAGTGAATTTTCATGACTCTTTCTCCTCGTCAAATACTTTGAGGTCATTGTGCACTTGCGCTACAAACGCCTCCTGCTCCCCAAGAAAAGCTTTGATCTCTATTTGAAAATAGAGTATAAAGTAGGCAAGCCGCTCTGTTTCGTCATACCGGCTCGTATCGGCGATCTGAGCGATAAATGTATCGAAGTCCTTCCCCTGCATCACGCACACCGCATGCACCAGCATCGCCTCTTTGAGCCGTGCATCATCCGCCATATGATAAAGAATTTCAAAGAGCTCTTTGGCGCCTTTGAGATCATTTTCGCTGTACCGCTCGATAGCATGCTCGTAAATGGCTCTAGCCGTAAAGAGCTCCTCGCTTTTGGAGAGATCAAACCCTTCTTGATTGCTCAGTTTTTCTGCAAGCATCTCAAACGCCTCCCCCAGTATGAAAGAGAATATCTCATTGATCTTCTCTTCATCCTCACTCACAAGAAGCAGCGTATCGAGGAGCTGATAGGCTTTTGCGATGCTTTTCTCTTCTCGCATCTCCTCTTCAAAGAGAGTTAAATTCGCCAAAAAATCCTTATTATTTTTGAGTGCCTCTATATCGATTTGATCATTTTGCATCTTTATCCTTTTGGTTGAGTTGGAGCGCCGCGATTCGTCGTAATGCCTCGGCGGTCTCTTCGGCTTCATACACCAAAGCCAACCGCACAAAACCCTCGCCTTGTCCATTGCGCCCCAGATAGCTTCCGGGCAGCACTTTAAGATTATAATCCCTGTAAAGGGCTCTTGTAAATTCGATCTCGTCCTCTACGGCAAGCCAAATATAAAAGGTCGCTTCAGGCGCCATGATGCCCAAAATCTCTTTGGCTAGCTCAAAGTTGCGGATATACTTTTGTCGGAAAATCTCCACATGCGCCTGATCCGCCCAAGCCGCTGCCGCCGCATACTGCAAGGGTAGAGGCGAAGCACATCCCACATAGGTGCGGTAGGTCATATACTCGGCTAAAATCTTGGCATCTCCGGCGATGAAGCCGCTCCTGAGTCCCGGTGCGCTTGAGCGCTTGGAGATAGAGTTGATCACCAAAATATTATGAAACGATGGATTACCCGCCTCGATACTCGCGTTCAAAAGCGAAGGGAGCGGCTCTCCCAGATAGAGGTCGATATAGCACTCATCATTGAGCAGTACAAAATCATACTTCAGCGCAAGCTCCACCCACCTTTTGAGCGCCTCCATGGGCATGACCGAAGAGGTAGGATTGTTGGGCGAATTGAGGATGACGAGATGACAGCGGCGAAGCGCCTCCTCATCTACTTGCGGCTGGAAACCGCTGCAAGATTCCAAATCCAGATGGAGCACCTCGGCACGGCTCGCCCTCGCCGCCCCCTCATAGATCTGATAGAAGGGATTTGGATAGGCTATCACGGGATCTTTTGTGTCATGGAGCCAAAACTGCGGGAAATTGAAAAGCACTTCACGCGTCCCAAAAGTAGGGATCATCTGCTCATCATCCAGCTGCAGTGCAAAGCGATCGCGCAGATACGCGAGTATCCCCTCTTTGAGTATCGCTTCGCCGGAGCTTTTTGGATATTTGTTGAGC
The DNA here is from genome assembly GCA_022729615.1 of Sulfurovum sp. Taxonomy (GTDB): domain Bacteria; phylum Campylobacterota; class Campylobacteria; order Campylobacterales; family Sulfurovaceae; genus SZUA-451. Next base: position 903 of record DZAQ01000155.1, on the reverse strand, counting down.
AGATGGGCATGGTGCGAGAGGGCATCAAGAATAAACTGCGGCGTCGCGAACTGCGGTTCACCGATCGTCAGACTGAGCGGCGCATATGCCGCGTCGGGTACGATATCCTCTAGCAGATGATTGAGTTTTTCAAAAGGATATTTTTCAAAATACACTCTATTTACCTTCTTTGTAACATATTGAAGGGTATTTTAGCCAAATATTGGTTTGGAGTTACTGCGCCGCACGGAACAAACAAGCAAGAAACAAAGACTATTTCACGCGCTTTGCTACAATATCGCCAAAGAGGAGAACATCCTTGAGTACTGCCCTTTGTGTGATCCCGTCTGCGCCGATGAGAAGGTGCAGCTCCCCTTCACTGCTGGCAAATATCTTTTGGTGGATGATCGCGGAGAGATACCAGCCTGCCGCATCGCCAAGCTCCTCTTGAAAACGCTTTCTCTCTTGAATGCTTGGGATGATCACCTCTACGCTTCCTTGCTGCTTCTCTGCCCCTACGGCTTTGAAGGTCAAGTGTGCCGCCTGCTCTTTTTGTGGGACAAGCGTATCGAGATTGAAATAGAGCGTCAAGAGATCATTGGGGGCATAAAAATCCAATACTTTCTTCTCCTGCCAGATGAGTTTGCCCCCCTCAAACTTCTCATTATTTTGCCAAACCTCTCCTTTTGCGTGGTCAAACTCATAGACTCTGCGGATGATTTTGTCGCCAAAACTCCGCTCGATACTATAGCGATCGCTTACCAATATCCCATCTACGATGCGCCCCTCGCTTCTTTGTCTCTCTTTACGGTTTTTACTCAGAGCTTTGGCTATCCCCGCCGCTTCACCTGCAACTTCTATCGTGTAGCGATCACCCTCTTTTTGGAGATGCGCCGAAGCTTTGGCTACTTCGCCGACCACTCC
>DZAQ01000003.1 GCA_022729615.1 Sulfurovum sp. | reverse complement strand
TTTTGATATAATTGGAAATAAATGGAATATATGAGAATATTCAAAAAAATGAATTAATATTGGAAAAGAAATTATGAAATTAACACTTCGTCAAATGGAGATTTTTCTCAATGTGGTCGAATCGGGGCATTTGACACAGGTTGCCAAAGAGATGGGTTTGAGTCAATCGGCTATTTCGATGTCCATCAAGGAGTTGGAGAATATACTCGGGAGACCTCTTTTTGACCGTATAAACAAAAAACTTATTCTCAACGAACTGGGACGAGCGTTTCACAAGGAGATCATCGCTCCTTACAAGAAATTTATGGATATAGAGTATGAGTTTAGAAATTCACTTGATAAGGGTATCATTCATGTAGGGGCGAGTACAACAATTGTGGACTATTTGATGCCGCAAATCGCGTTTAGCTATATGCATAATTATCCGGATGTAAAAATCTCTCTCAAGGAAGGCAATAGCAAGGAGATAGCGCAGCTTATACTGGGCGGTGCTATCGATATGGGTTTTGTAGAGGGGGTGGTGACGCATCCCGAGATCGTCAAAGTGTCTGTGGCGGTCGATGAATTGGTCGTGGTCACTTCTGATAGTTCACTTACCCAAGAGTACACCATCGAAGAGCTGGCAGAGAAGCGATGGGTGCTTCGCGAAGAGGGGAGCGGTACGAGAGGGGTATTCCTCGACTATATCAAAGATATGAAGGGGTCGCTCAATATCGTTATGGAGCTGGGGCATACCGAATCGATCAAAAGCATTCTGATCAATAATGACTGCATGACATGTGTCTCAAAAATAGCTGTCCAAAATGAGCTCAATGACGGGGTGCTTCACCAGGTAAAAATCAAGAATTTTGAGTGTAAACGGGATTTTTTGATGATTTATCACAAGGATAAATACCAAAGTGAACTCTTCAAAAAGTTTGTCTATTTCTCAAAATCCATAATGACCCAAATGCTTAGAGTGGAGTAAACTATTTCATTTTCTCTAATGATGCTTGGTACTGTGCAGGGGTGTTGAGGTTGGCAAATGGCTCTTCTGTATCAAAAAATACCAATTGCGTTTTTGACATTTTGAGCAGGGCGCCTAGTCTGTGATTTTCTTCAAAAAAATTTCTTTTAGCTTGGGTGATGATCGAGCGCCGGTAGATGCCGCAAAGCGGCTGCATCCCCTCGGGACTTTGGGCGATTATAGCATCAAGAGAGAGGTCATTGGCAGCTTCAAAGAGCTGAGCTATAATTTTCTCATCGACAAACGGGGCATCGACACTGAGGATGAAACAGGAGTCGTGATCGGTTGATTCGAAAAAGGAGATAAGCCCGGCAAGCGGCGAGCTTTGAGGATAGAGGTCGTATATAAGAGGTGCGTCAAATCCGAATTTTGCATTTTTTGTACTGATAAATACCTCGCTGAAGATATTTTTGAGGCGTCGAAATTGATATTCGCAGAGTGTTTCGTAGCCGCCAAAGGGCAAAAGCGACTTGTCCTGACCCATTCGCGAGCTCCTGCCTCCGGCAAAGATGAGTGCGGTTGGAAATGGAGATCTTGCCGAACTGTTATCGGGCATGGCAAGATGCCTCCCGTGCGAGATCTATTTTTCTTTTGGTGTGCGCGAAGAGTGCGAAGAGTGCGAAGAGTGCGAAGAGCGCCTCGACGAGAAAAAGATTTTTACCATAGACTTGCCCGGCGATGAACGCTCCGATAGAGCCGCCAAGCCCAAAGGAGATACCTAGAAAAAATTGTTGCGCAAGGGCTTTTTGACTATAAAGGGTAAATACATAGGAGATCGCCGCAGTGTAATAGAGCGCGAAAGTGACGGCATGCAGAGCCTGTGCCACAAAAGTCAATACCAAAGTTTCCGGGAAGAGATAGAGGATCAGCCACCGAATAACGGCTGCAAATGTGGCGATCTTCAAGAGCAGCAGCAGATCTCTCTGGAGCAGCGGTCCCTGGAAGTAGAGCATAATAATTTCGCACGCAACCCCAAAGCTCCACAGCCAGCTTGTCATCTCCAGCGAGATGCCGTGACCGGTTTCGTAGATAGTAAAAAAGCTATAAAACCCCCCAAAGCTGATCTGCATAAGGAGCATACTGAGCCAAAACCAAGGATAGAGCAGCAAAGAGAAGGCGCGGTTCTCCTCATGTGTTTCGCATTTTGTCTCACCGTCGAGCAGGGCTACGCAGCCGCCTGCAAAAAGAGTAAAGAGAGCCGTTGCAATGAGATAATAGAGCCCTTCGTAAGGGGTCGTCAAGACTTTCCCAAGCCATAAGGCAATCGCTACAAATCCGATAGACCCATAGAGCCGAACCTTTCCGTAGCGGCTCTTCGAGAGCGTCTTGAGCGCTATCGTCTCTACATAAGGCAGTGATACTCCTACGGCTGAACCGAAAAGGAGATTGGCGAGGAGGTAGAGCCAAAAATTTTCAACAGTTACTACAAAGAGACAAGTGCCTATAAATGTCAAAAGAAGAGAGAGCAAAAAGACTCTATGGTCAAGCGAAACAAATCTGAGAAAGGCAAAAGGAATGAAAAAGCGCATCAGCGGAGCCGCGGCAAAAATTATCCCCACTTCGGCATTGCTGTAGTTAAAATCAAGCAAAATCTTTGGCAAAAAAATAACATAGATTCCCACTAGAGAGAAATAAAAAAAATAAAAAAGCGCAAGAGGAATCTCAGGCTTGACCAAACGGAGGCTTTGAATCCGCCTCATCAAGAGCTCTTTTGGGTGTTTTGTATCTCTATGAGGGCGGTACCGGAGAGGAGATCATGAAGGCATTTGCGATCTTTTCTAAAAAATGCAAGAAGCAGACCGGCGAGTGTCACGATTGATAGAATTTCAAAAAAGTAGCGCAGTACGATTGCGAGAGGATGTGCCTTGGAGCCTGTTTTGTTATCTACAAGTCTGAGGTTGTACGCTTTGCAGCCCGGAGTTTGTCCGCTTCGCCAAAAGAAGAGAAAGACTATGATGAAATTGGGGATCAAGATAGAGAACCACCCCTCTGCTTTGTGTTTGGAAAACTCTTCAAGACTGCCCATCATCAGATATGCTACACTATACATAATGGGCATAAGCAGCATAAAAAGGTCAGTAATAAAGGCTTTTGATTTGCTCCCGATCGATGCATAAGCAAGAGATTGTGCCAAAGAGGATTGTGCACGCTCCAACTCCTTTGGCGGGGCTTTTTTTTGTTTGACATCGCGGAAGCGTCTCGGTTTTGTCATCCTCTCCTCCTCCGTGTCAACTCTGTGGTCCCAAACTCATGCTGAAAATAGGCAAAAGCATCGCTGTGACTATGATCCCTACGATCAACCCGATCAAAAGCATCATGACCGGTTCAAGAAGGCTCAGCAGGAGTTTGAGGCGATCCTCATTCTCCTCTTGGTAGAGGTGGGAGATATTTTGAAGTATATTGGCGACTTCGCTCGACTCCTCCCCGAGCGCCAATGCCTGCATGAAGTTCCGCTTGAGCGGTATGCCGGGAGTCAACGAAAGTGCATTGGAGAGTTTGTTGCCCTCGATAACCCTCTTGGATGCCCCTTCAAAGCGGCTTTTGAGTGCGCTGTTGTTGAAGGTAGTAACGGCGAGTCCGACCCCATGTGCATACGAAACACCCGAGGCAAGCATCAATGAGAGTGTGTAGCTGAAGCGTCCCAATTCATAGTTTTGGATCAGCGTCCCAAGAATAGGGATGTGAAGCAAGAGGGTATCAATCATTTTTTTGAAATAGCTATTTTTGCGGTAGAGCCATTGGTATCCTAGTACAAATACTATTATTCCTGTCAAAATGGCAATGTAGTGCGCGATCAAAAAGTCGCTTGTCGCCAAAACAAACTGTGTGATCGGCGGCAGCTCCTGACCGGTATCTTTGAAGATAGCTGTGATCTTGGGTACGACAAATGTGATCAAAAAACCGCTCATTCCGATCGCAACGATGAAGATAAAAAGAGGATAGGCGATAGCATTGCCGACTTGCTTTTTGATTTTGCTCTGAGCAGAGAAGAAGTTGCCCATATTGGTGAGCACTTCGGCTAGTTTTCCGCTTTGTCCGGCTATATTGATACTTTGGAGAAAGAACTCCGGCAGCGCATAGACCCCTTGATGGCTCAATGCTTGGAAAAGTGACTGCCCCTCTTCGATCAGGGTTTTGACGCCATCGAGAAAATGGCTATAGCGCTTTTCGTTGCTATGTTGATTTTCGAGGAGTTTGATCGCGGTGAGAAGCGCCATCCCGGAGCCTAGATATGAGGAGAGCTCTCTGGCAAAACTACTCAGCAGCGTACCGGGTATTTGGCGCTTTGAGAGGGCATCAAGGGAGAGTGTGCGTGCAGGTTCAAGCGTCTGATAATAGATCGATTGCGCTTGAAGTTTTTGTTTTGCCTCTTCGATAGTGCCGGCTGTGAGCGTACCTTTGATACTCTTGCCGGTTCGCTCTACCCCTTTGTATTTAAAAAGCATTATACTCCCCATCCACTACGATCTGAAGTCACTATTATAGCGATATTGTATGAAATACCACAGAGGAATCAGAAGAGTTTTTCCGGTTGTCTTATGGAAAATTTTAACAAAATAATAGTACTATCTCTCTTGATTTCTTGATTTTTTATGATAGGTTGGCGATGATAAGAGTAGTAAAACGCAATGGCAGAGTCGAAGCGCTGGATGTGACAAAAATCCAAAAATATACCTCTGAAGCGGTAGAAGGGCTCAGCGGGGTGAGTCAGAGTGAATTGGAGGTAGATGCGAAGCTCCAATTTAGAGATATGATCACAACTGAAGAGATACAACTGACCCTTATCAAGACAGCCGTTGACAAGATAGATGTGGATAGACCTGATTGGACCTTTGTTGCGGCAAGGCTATTTTTGTACGATCTCTACCATAAGGTTGCGGGCAGGACAGGCTACAATCATCTTCGAGAGTATATGGAGCGAGGCGAAGCGGAGGGGCGCATCGTGCTTGGGCTCAAAGAGAAGTACGATCTCGACGATCTCGATGGCTATATCAGACCCGAGCGGGATTTGCAGTTCAACTATCTTGGTATCCGCACACTCTATGACCGCTACTTGATCAAAGACAAAAGCGGACACCCGATAGAGCTGCCGCAGCATCTCTTTATGGCTGTGGCTATGTTTTTGGCGCAAAATGAGTTTGACTCTCAAACTTGGGCAAAAAAATTCTATGATATATTGAGCAAATTCGAAGTGATGGCAGCTACTCCGACACTCTCCAATGCCCGCACACCAAGACACCAGCTCAGCTCTTGCTATATCGGATCAACTCCGGATACCATCGAGGGTATTTTCGATGGATACAAAGAGATGGCGCTCCTCTCAAAATTTGGCGGCGGTATCGGCTGGGATTGGTCGCTTGTGAGGGGAATGGGCTCGTTTATCGATGGGCACAAACACGCGGCAGGCGGCATCATCCCGTTTTTGAAGATGACCAACGATATTGCCGTAGCGGTCGATCAGCTCGGTACGCGCAAAGGCGCTATCGCAGTCTATCTTGAGCCTTGGCATATAGATATCAGAGACTTTTTGGATCTCAAGAAAAATTCCGGTGAGGAGCGCAGAAGAGCACATGATCTCTTCCCGGCACTTTGGATCAACGACCTCTTTATGCAGCGCATAGAAGAGGATGGTCGGTGGACACTCTTTGATCCCTTTGAGGCAAGCGAACTCTCAGAGCTATACGGTGATGCCTTCAGGAAAAGATATGAAGAGATGGAGCATGATGAGTCTCTCTCCAAAGAGAGTATCTCTGCCAAAGGATTGTGGAAAGAGATTCTTCGAAGCTACTTTGAGACCGGAAGTCCTTTTTTGACATTCAAGGATGCAGCCAATATCTGCAATCCAAACAAACATACAGGGGTGATAAGAAGCAGCAATCTCTGCACGGAGATTTTCCAAAATACATCCCCGAACCATTACCGGATCAAGATAGTCTATGATGACGGCACATTTGATATCTTTGAAGAAAACACGATGGTGCGAGTCGATAATGGCATGACCAAGCCCGGCAAGAAGATAACCGCGCTAGATTCGATCAACGGGAAACAGGTGTGGATAACGCAAAAGCAGAGAGAGGATGGCGATACGGCAGTTTGTAACCTCGCCTCTATCAATCTCTCGAAGATCAATACGCTTGAGGATATAGCCCGCGTTGTCCCTACGGCGGTACGCATGCTGGACAATGTGATAGACCTCAACTTTTATCCGCTTGCCAAGGTCAAAAAAACGAACTCCAAGACACGCGCTATCGGCTTGGGTGTCATGGGTGAGGCACAGATGCTTGCTGAGCAGGCTATCGCGTGGGGAAGCTATGACCATTTCAATAAAATCGATGAGTTGATGGAGGCTGTGAGCTATCATGCGATTCGGGCTTCAAGCGATCTTGCCCTTGAAAAGGGTGTCTATCCGACATTTGAAGGCTCTGATTGGCATAAGGGTATTTTTCCTATAGATAAAGCAAATAAAGAGGCTTGCAAGCTGGTAGATAGGGGCGGACTTTTCGGATACAACTACGACTGGACAGAGCTCAAGGAGAGGGTCAAAAATGACGGAATGCGCAATGGCTATCTGATGGCGATCGCACCAACCAGCTCCATCTCTATCCTCACGGGCACCACACAAGCGATCGAACCTGTCTATAAGCGAAAATGGTTCGAGGAGAATCTCTCCGGCATGATACCGGTCGTAGTGCCAAATCTCTCAGCGCAAACTTGGCAGTACTACACGCCAAGCTATGAGATAGATCAGCGGCTCCTCATCAAGGCAGGAGCGATCCGTCAAAAGTGGATAGATCAGGGGCAGAGTCTGAATATCTTTGTTTCGCTCGATAAGGCAAGCGGAAAGTATCTCAATGATATCTATATGGACGCTTGGAAATATGGACTCAAATCAACCTACTATCTCAGAAGCCAATCGCCAGAAGCGGTTCAAGAGGCTGATGGCGTCGAAGATAGAAGTCAAGAGTGTTTGGGCTGCCAGTAGGCTGCAACCCCTCTTGTGAAATCGCTACTTTCCTGTGTAGAGTTGTCTTGGGCGCGCGATTTTTGACATCGGGTCTTTTTTGAACTCGCTCCACTGTGCGATCCACCCCACTGTTCTGCCAATCACAAAAATAGGGGTAAACATCTCTCTGGGTATCTTCAGGGCAGTGAGTATGACACCCGAATAAAAATCAATATTCGGATAGAGATTTCTCGAGATGAAGTATTCGTCCCCCAGCGCTATCTCCTCGATACGCTGCGCGATCTGAAGAAGATTGGAATCTAGGTTCAGCTCCTCTTTGAGCTGGTCTTGAAGTTTTTTGAGGATTTTGGCTCGCGGGTCAAAAGTTTTATAGACGCGATGCCCAAAGCCCATCAGCTTAAAGGGGTCATTCGGGTCTTTGACTCTGGCAATAAATGCATCTACGCGATCCACGGAGCCTATCATGGTGAGCTGGGCGATGACAGATTCATTGGCGCCGCCATGTGCTCTTCCCCAGAGCGCCGCTATCCCCGAAGAGATGGCCACATAGGGGTGTGCGCCGGTGGAGGCAACTCCCCGCACTACAGTTGTGGAGGCATTTTGCTCATGATCGGCATGAAGTGTAAATATAGTATCGAGCGCTCTGACCTCTAGCGGCGTGATAGACTCGTGTCCGTTTTTGCCCAGCTTCATTTTGCCGCCCGGGTATGCGCGCATCATCATAAGAAAATTTTCCGTAAAGCTAAGGTCGATATTGGGCTGAATGAATGGGATCCCTTTGAAGTGTCTGTAGGCAAAAGCTGCCAAGGTTGGTATCTTGGCGAGGATACGGTGTGCCATTGCACCGTAATCTTCTTCATTGCCAAGCTCGAGATGTTCGCTATAAAATGCAGAGAGTGCCGTCACCGAAGCGCTCAGCGTGGACATGGGGTGTGCAAAGTCGGGAAATGCCGAATAGAGATGACGAATCCCCTCAGGAATGAAAGCCCTGTGACGGATCTCCAAATCAAAGTTTTGCAGCTCTTCCGCGGAGGGCAAATGACCATAAAGAAGAAGAAAACAGCTCTCCAGATAAGTATGCTCCTCTGCCAAATCTTCAATAGGAATACCGCGATATCGCAACTCTCCTTTGTCGCCGTCAATATAGGTGATGGTTGATTGACAGCTGGCTGTAGAAGTATAGCCGGGGTCAAAAGTAAAGAGATCGGTATCTTTGAAAAAACTTCGGATATCGACAACGCTTGGACCGCGGCTCCCGTCCAAAATAGGGTAATTATACTGCTTCTGTGAGCGATTATCAATAATAGTTATGCTGTTTTCCGTACTCATTATTTCCTCCTTCGTGGGTGAATTATTATACACTAAAAGTTGCCAATTTAAATGCAAACTCGCATGAGATTATATTTTAAAAACTGATGTTTTGCTTTGTGTGCAAAATGCCTTGCTGTTGGATTTTTATGGATTTTGATTTGGCACAGGCGGCAGAGATTTGGGGGCGATTTTTTGTTTCTTGGCAGGATTTTGGAGCTCTTTGGCTCCCGGCTGAGCTGGTTCGGCAACTCCTTGGACGAGAAAACTGATAGGTTTTTTATTCTTTTGCCGCAAAAGTATCAGAACACCATCTTTTTGCCTATAGACTCTAAAGTGATCTATATCTTTGAGTGTCGCATCTACGCTTATACGGCTATTGGTCGAGAGCGGAAGAGTGTAGTTGTTGCCCTCGCTTCGAAGGAGTTGATTCCCCTCTTTGGCAACAACCCAGCACACCTTGGCACTTGGGAGTTCATGGAGTGAATTGATGGTATTTTCTATGCAAAGTCTTGAAAACTCATCGCCATCGATAGTGATATTTCCATCAGAGCCGGTGATATCCAAAAAGAGTGTTTTGGAGACAAGATTCTCTTCGGCGCTCTTCTTGAGGTATTGAAAAAGCTGCAGATTGGAGTTTTGCAAGAGTCCAAGGCTTTTGTAGAGCGCCAAAAGTATCAAAGAGAGCAGAGCGATCGAGATAAGCAGTTCAATGAGCGTAAATGCCTCTCTTCGTCTCATTAGTGATCCATGACGCCGACTCTCAAAGCCTCTTCATAGCTAGTGATGCCCTCCGCGAGCATCTCTTTGAGCTTGTCGGAAATGGTTTGCATCCCACCTCTTTTCATTGACTCTCTGATCTCGTGGTCATTGAGCCCTCTTTTGAGCATATCTTTGACGGCATCATCAAGCAAAAAAAGCTCCCCGACAGCCTGGCGCCCCTTGTAGCCCGTAAAATCACATACTTTGCATCCATGAGCCGCAAAGTAGATACCATCGCTTGGGAGCTGCAAATCCTTCAGAATGTGAGGCGCAAGAAGTGTCTGTTTTTTGCATTCCGGGCAGAGTTTTCTTGCGAGCCGTTGCGCCAAAACACCCAACAGGGTGGAGCTGAGAAGATAATCGGCAATTCCCATATCCATGAGTCTCGTCAAAGAGGAGGTTGCATCATTGGTGTGGAGTGTGGTGAGGAGTAAATGCCCTGTAAGCGCTGATTGGATCGCGATTTGAGCCGTTTCACCGTCACGAACCTCTCCCACCATGATGACATCAGGGTCTTGACGCAAAATCGACCGCAATCCGGATGCAAACGAGAGTCCAACTTTTGGATTGACCTGTATTTGATTGATATTGCCGGCGTTGTATTCAACCGGGTCTTCTATGGTGATGATGTTCTTGTCCGGTGTCGCAATGTGCTGCAAAAAGGAGTGGAGCGTGGTTGATTTGCCCGAGCCGGTCGGACCTGTGACAAGTATCATGCCGTGAGAGTAGTTGAGGAGCTTGTAAAATTGCTCTGTCAACTCTTTTTTGAAGCCAAGCGCTTCAAGTGTCGGAATATTTTCACTCTGCATGAGTATCCTCATCACAACGCGTTCTCCATAGTATGTCGGCAGTATCGAAACCCTTACATCAATAGATTTTCCGGCGATTGTGATTTGTGTCCGTCCATCTTGCGGAACCCTCTTTTCTGAGATATCCAAATTGGAGATGACTTTGATACGGTTGATGACAAGGGCAGCGATATTTCTCTCAAGATCGATATGTTTTTTGAGCGCCCCATCGATACGCAAGCGCACCTCTCCTTTGTGCTCGGCTGACTCGATATGGATATCACTGGCACTCTTTTTGATAGCTTGAAAGAAGAGCGAGTTGACAAGTTTAATGATAGGCGCGCTTGCTTCGCTAGAGAGGAGATCTTGCGAGTTTTGGATAAATTTGAGCAGATCCGACTCGACCTCGATCAACTCATCAGAGGTGGTCGAAATGGCATCAAAATCACTGCTTGTCTGTATCTCCAAAAATTTGTTTGTCAGCCGTTCAAAGCTCTCGCTATCCACAAGATAGAGCGGGTAGCCCAATCGAAGCTTGGAGAGGTGGTTGAGCCCCTCGGCAAGTCTCTCTTCTGTCATTATTGCAGATCTTTCGCCATCGATTGTTGCGAATAGCAAGGAGTGTCTCATTGCAAGCCTATGATCAATCTCCTCAAGCCAGAGAGGCTCTAGGTTGACATCCTTAAGAAAAGGGATTTGCATTTGGATTACCTCGGGATAAACACGCCATCGGCGCTTGAGGCATTGATGCGATTGCTTGCCGGGTGAGAACCGCTGCCTAGAACTGTATCCTCATACCATTTTTTATTTTGACTCTCAATGGCATTTCTGATATAGGTATTGAACTCCATCTGAATATCCTCAAGTTCACTAAGATTCTTTTTGAGCCGCTGGAGATCATCACTTTTTTGGACAATATAAGGGGTGAGATAGATAACAACATTTATTTTGCTGACAACATCTCCCTTGGACTTGAAGAGCACTCCCAAGACAGGTATGTCACCCAATACCGGGACGGAGGTTACATTTTTCCCTCCGGAGTTTTTGATAAGCCCCCCAAGAACGATCATTTCGCCGTTATTTACTATCGCGCTGGTTTTCACTTTTCGTTTTGTAGTTGTAGGGCGATCCTCTTCTACGGTTGCTCTTGGAAGTACATCCTCGATCGTGGTCTCCACATCCAAGGAGACTTTGTTATTGGTTGAGAGTCTCGGTTTGACTTTGAGCGTGATCCCGATATCCTCTCTGGAGTAGTTATTAAGGATATTCCCTTGACCCTGCGTAGATTGCTGTGCCGTGGTGAGTATAGATCGTGTCTGACCGACATAGATTTCAGCCTCTTTATTGTTGATGCACAAAACTGATGGTTCGCTAAGGATATGTGCGGCGCCGTTTTGCTGCATCAGATCAAGTTTCGCTCCGACGGCAAACATTTCACTGATATCTGAATCAAATGAAAATGGACGATTTTGCGTAGTGATAATGTTGCCGTTTTGATCATATTGCGAAGTCTCTGTGTTGAGAAAATCTTTTAAGTCATCAGAGACTACTATTGAGGGGGCGCCGGCATTGGCGGCGAGCGTAAAGAGTCCATTGGTTGTGATTTTCCCGCCCTCAAATCCCCATTTGATGCCAAGTTGGGAAGCCTTATCAGTGTTGATTTCGACTATTTTTGCCTTGACATAGACTTGAGGTTTTGGGATATCGAGGCGGGCGATAGTCTCTTTGATATTTTTGATCTGATCCGAGGATGCCAAAATGACAAGCGCGTTGCGTTCAATATCGCTTACTACCATCGCCTTGCTTGGGGGGGTATTCTCTTTGTTTGGTACAGGCTTTTCCGGCGTTATATTATTCATTTGGCTCACGAGCTGGCTGAGGATTTTCTGCATCTCTTCCACATCAGAATTTTTGAGCGGTATGACATACATCTGCTGCGTTGTGCTCTCTCCGCTTTTGTCCAATTGTTTGATGTAATTTATCATTTTATTCATATTCTCTGTTTTGCCGACAAGGATGATAGTATTGGTAGCGTCATCTTTGAAGATGTCCACCTGTTCGCTGGGAATGGTTTGCGGAAAAATCTTTTTGGACATATTGAGGACATTAGGATGGACATCTTTGACATTAGCGTGTTTGAGTCTGATGAATGCAGAATCTATGTTCCCGTTTTTTTCTATCGAATCGATCACTTTTTTAATGGCCCTAAGGCTCTTTGGATTGGCAGTAATAGAAAGAGTGTTGTTTTCTTGAAAGGCGATCACTTCAGCGTTTTTATGCAGGAGTGGTTTGATTTTGGCGCGAATGACCGAAGCATTGCTGTTTGTGAGCTGGAAGAGGACAGTTTTCATGGTTGTATCATCTTCGCCTATCGCACTATCGACCCCGACCCCTTCTCCTACGGCATCCGTAAGTTTGAGCACTTGATAGAAATCCCCTTGATCTACCAGTGTCAAGCCTTTGCTCGCGAGGATGGAGTTTGCCAGAGGGATCAATGAACTCTTTTTGATGGGTGTAGTAGAAACGAAATTGACACTCCCCTTGAGGTCATCATTGATAAGTATATTTTTTTTAGTGATTTTCCCTACCATCTCTACAAAATCTTTGACGCTTAAGTCTCTGAAGTTGACATCCACCTTCTCCTCATCGGCGCAAAGATTGAGCGACAATGCAAAAAGCACCGCTATCAATAATTTAATTAATCTCATATTTCAACTCCAACACCTCTTTTTCTCGCTCAATACTCAATGTAAGACCCTCCATTGTATCAATATTTTTATAAACATCAAAAGCGCCTTGGTAGCTGTTGAGCTCTTGACCGTTGATCGATTTGATCACATCCCCACGCCTCAGCCCCAACTTACTAAAATCACTCCCATGTTTGACGAAGTTCACTCTAAAGCCCTTGATAGTATTTCCCTCCTTGATCTCGGCAATCCCGATATTTTGCCAAATGTCACCCATATTTTTACGGTAATGATCCAAAAGTGTTCTATCCACAAGCTTGGATCCGCCGGTATCTACAATTTCCCCTTGCGGGGCAGCCTGATTTTTGGATACTTCACTCTTGTTGTCGGTATTTTGGTGCACTGTATCTTGTAAAATTTTTTCAGTAGAATCGATCAGCTCTATGCGATAGCTTCTGCCGTTGCGCAGGAAGATCGCCTCTGTGGCCGTCGCATCATCCAATACATACCCATCGATTGTGTCGCCTTTCACCAAAACAGAACTTTTTCCATCCTTGGAAAGTGTGATCACAATATGATTTTTATCATGATAGATGGCAAGAAGTTTGAAACTATCGATATCGCTGATGGGTTTTTTGACTTGATTTGACCCGGGTTTTTGTGGTATAAATCGTGATTGATAGTGAAGTGATTTTGCGCTTGCGGACTTATTGTGATCAACGCCGTCAACATTCAAGAGGGACATCTCTATCCCAAACCAAATAACTTTCACCAAGAGCATTAAGCCCAATATGAAAATTACGGTTTGAATAAAAGAGGGTTTAAAAAGAGGTTTCATATTCCCATCCTTTCGCCCCTTTTTTGAGGAGAGGCTTGAGCGGTTCTATCGAGCCCTCTTTGGTGAGATCGATATGAACCACTCTTTGGTCTAGCGCTATATATCCGTCAGCAGCACCAAATGACCCCTCCAGCGAGAGTATGATCCGTTTTGGATGGAGCAGTGTATAGTCAAGTATTGCATGGTTGATTTTTTCCGGCAGCCACTTGTGCAGAGACTCGTCGATAGTGAGTCCATTGGCTTTGAGCTTTGAAGAGATCAGGAGCGAAAAGAGTGAAATCTCTTCGATTTGCGCTACCTTGATACCGCCAAAGTAGAGTTCCGGATGTTTGAGCTTCAGACCAAATATCTCCTCCTCGATGGTTTCATTGTGAATGACAATATCGTATTGCAGCAGTTTGGATTCAAGCAGATAGTATAGCTCTCTTTTGGGGGCAAAGAGAGCTATAGAAAAAAGAACAACCAAGAGTGCCAGCATGGCTTTTTTTACCATTTGCATGTAACCTCCAAGTTGTAATTTTCCTCACTATGGTGTATGCCCAAATGCACGATCTGCACAGGGGTGTTCTCTATCTTGATGAGCGCTTGACCCAGCTCTTTTTCACTTAATCCCTGAAAAAGGGCATCTAGTTTTCTGCTTTTGATAGTAAAAGTTTTTATTTTTTGAGGAGCGATCCCCTCCTTGAGGCGGGAGATGGATTTGTCAAGTTTGTCGTTGCCCCACTGCTCTTGGAGCGCCGCGATACGATCTATCTGCGCCATTGAAGCGGTAACCTCATTTTTTGTCCGCTCAAGCGCAGCAATGGAACTCTTTTTATAGAGAAAGCCGGTGAGCGCCAAAAGAAGCGCAGCAAGCAGAAATATCTCATTTCCAAAGCGTCTCCAGATCATAGAGAACCCTCAATCTTTATTTCTGTTTTGTTTTGAGTAGCTTGAATTTGCTGCTCTTTTGCCAAAGAGAGGATGCGTTTGCTTGTTTTCTCATCTAAAGACTCAAGGGTCATCACAAAGTGATTTTGCTCGAGCAGCAGTCCTTTGAGCTGCACTTGAAGGAGGATGAGTTTGGAGAGTTTTTTGAGAACCTCTCTTTTTTGCCGCTCCTCCCTATCGATTTTTTGATATTTTTGCTCGATGTTTTCACGCGCGTACTGACTTTCTAGGGTTGGATTTTGTTGGAGTTTCTGTGTCAGCAGATTTTCTATTTTGGTACCGGTCTTGTGGTATCGCATCCCCTCTGCAAAGAACATTAGGGCAAACAGGAGCGCTATTGCTCCAACTATTCGAGCCTCTTTTTTGGGAATGATCGAGAGATTGCTTGATTCAAAAGGGATTCCTCCTTTGATGCGGAAGCTCTCGTCAAAGGCTTGGTATTCTTGCTCTTTTGGCAGGAGCGAGCGGGGAAGTATCGTGGCGGTATTTTTGAGATTGACTAAGGATTCGTTGTCGGAAAGAGCTACCGGATTGTCGAGTTTTGATACTATTTGCTGTGCAAAAAATACCTTTGAAACCTGTTGTGAGCGGAGATGTAAAGTATCAAGAAATACTCCTATCTCTTGAGGATCATAGGCGATAAATATCCAATCCTCTCCATCTTTGTAGGCAAAATAGGTATATTTGATCTCTTTATCAAGAAGGTTTTCCAAAATAGAGGGGGCAAGTTTCTGGGCTTGGCGCCGACTGTTTAGCAGTAATGACTCTTTTTTGAGTGTATAAAATTGCGGTGTGAGCATGAGATCAAATGCGCCTTCGATGGTCGGGGGCGTCATCTCTTTGTGAAGGAGCAGGAGCGGTTTACTGTTTTCCGTAAAATTCAAATTTTCCCGCCTTTCCTTCAAGATATTCAAACCCCATTGCATAAACCCCATTTTGATAGCCGTAGTTGATGCGGCATTTCATCCTCTCCGAGGGTTCCGTTTTAAAGATTTTCTCTTGAAAAAGGGAGAGGTCGCCGCCATTCTTTTCAATAAAAGCTTGCAGATCGTCGCCCTCTACCCAGTCGTTTTGGACCACATCAAGCTCTATCTCAAAGAGAAGCGAGATGAGCTCAGGCGAGAGAAAACCGGCATCTATGCTCAAACTCTTTTGATCAAATGAGAAATATTTTTCCCAAGCTATCTCTTCGATGCCCGCATCATCTTCTTCAAACCGGTAATCCCTTGCAATCTTTTGGAGCTGAGAAAGAGAGATTATACCTTTTGTTTGCTCCAGAAATGCTTGAGTCTCCTCTTGCGCGAAGATATCGCTCTTGATCTTTGATAATAGTGCCGCACTATTTTTGATATTATGCTCTTCGGCAAGACGATCAAATAGGGTGCGGGCTAGACGGTAGAGACTTTGCGCCTCTTCGGAGCTATTGTTTTCGTATTCGAGCCAGTTGATGTTGACACCGCTATTGAGTGCGGTACAATCGATACTGATAAATCTCTCCTTGTTCTCCTCGTCTTGTATGGTTATCGGAGCAAAATAGAGCGTTTCAAGCATCTCGTTTTTGAGCTCTTTGTCTTGCGCACTATTTTTGAGCAGCTGTGCAATACTCTGCTGTCCATCCCTAAAAAGGAGGTTTGCCTGCACAAAAGCTGCCACAGAGTAGGCTTCATTTTTGCTTTTTTCGAGATAGGCAAAGAGAACCCCGATGGTTGCGAGCATAGCCACAATTACCGATAGAGTAAGGAGGAGAACTACACCGTTACGCAAGCCGGCACACTCTTTTTTATCGCCCATAATTATGTTTTATCCATTCAAAAGCTCTCATTAAGTACAATCTAATCCTTTAAAAGCACTTTTATATTATACCAAATCTACTCAAGGGAAAAGTATGACCAAAGCCATCAAAGAGCAGAAAAAGAGAAGAGATGCATTCTCCCTTCTTGAATTACTTGTTGTTATTTTAATTTTAGGAATTTTGGCAGCGTTTGTCGCTCCAAATTTGATCGGAAAAGGAGAGCAGGCGAAGCGGGATCTTGTCTGTATCCAGATGAGCAGTGTCTCCGGCACGCTTGATATGTTTAAGCTCGATAACGGGATGTATCCGGAAACAGAGGAGGGGTTGCAGGCGCTTTTGAGCAATCCCGATCCGGAACGGTATCCAAATTATAGGGAAGCGCCTTATATGACTTCGATGCCCAAAGACTCTTGGCAGAATCAATTTGGCTATCTTAAGAATGAAAATAGGTTTGAATTGATCAGTTTCGGCGCAGACCGCAAAGAGGGCGGAAGCGGTGAAGCCGAAGACATTTTCTTCTCAAAGTGCAAAAAATAGCCCCCGCTGTTTCTAGCGCGAAGAAGAGGGGCGCTTTTTCACTCCTTGAGCTTATCATCGTAGTTTTGATACTCTCGCTTGTCTCCGCGCTTCTTTTTACTTCGATGCAAAAGAGCAGCGCCAAGCCAAAAATGCTCACCCCAAAAAACATCAAAGAGGTACTCGCACAATCCGATCTGCTCCATTCGGAGGGCGAGCTCTTTTGCGTGGACGCATGTCGCAAATGCTCTCTTTATCGAGACGGCAAAACAACAAAATATGAAGGAGATATTGCGCTGGGCGAGATTGAAGCGTATCGTCTTGACAAAGAAGAGAAGCTTTCTAAGGTAGATTTTGGACGCTATGATGATCAGCCGGTCTGTTTGCGTTTTGCATTCCACCCAAACGGCAGTACATCACAAATAGTAATCCAAAACAAAACAAACACCTACTACATTCCCTCCTTTTTTGGAGATGTGATACAATTCCGTTCACTTGAGGAGGCCGAGGAGTATTGGGTGGCTCAGAGGGAGAGTCTCAAGGATCAGGGAGACTACTATTGAGGCGGATACGGCGGGGATTTACTATTATCGAAGTGTTGGTCTCTGTCGTTTTGATGATGGTTGTCGTGCTTGGCATTATGAAAATTTTTCAAGAGAATCGTTCGATGGCGCTCTATCTCTCTGATCGCAGCAAAAGCGAACTTTCCAATACGCTTTTTTTGACCAAGGAGGCAGAGCGCTATGACGGTGAGAAAAAAGATGCCTACACGCTCCTTTCGGCAACTTTCAAGATAGAGGATGATGTGAGCAGGGAGATTCTCAAGCGCAGAGAGTCCGGCATAATTTTTGAGGATCCTCTTAAGATTGGCGATGATACTTTTCCTGTTGAGGTCAATGAAATTTTGCTCAAAAGCGACTACTCCTCCCGTTATCTGCGCTTCAAAACAAAGTAGCATCGGCTTTATTGCCTCCAAAAACCGACATGCTATAGCATACTAATGTTATTTGGGTATAATGCGGCAAAATCAAGATCAAGTTAGGAATATCTCATATGCAAAAAATCAAAAATATTGCCGTTATTGCACACGTTGACCATGGTAAAACAACACTTGTTGATGAGCTGCTCCAGCAAAGCGGCACCTTCTCTGCGCACCAAGAGGTGGGTGAGCGCGTCATGGATAGCAATGACATCGAAAAAGAGAGAGGGATCACGATCCTCTCCAAAAATACCGCTATTGTTTATGGGGATCACAAGATCAATATTATTGACACTCCCGGTCACGCAGATTTTGGCGGTGAAGTCGAACGAGTCTTGAAGATGGTAGATGGAGTTTTGCTTTTGGTGGATGCCCAAGAGGGAGTTATGCCACAGACAAAATTTGTACTCAAAAAAGCCATCGGGTTGGGCTTGGTTCCTGTGGTTGTTATCAATAAGATCGATAAAGATGCGGCGGAACCGGAAAGAGTTTTGGATGAGGTTTTTGACCTGCTTGTAGCGCTTGAAGCCAATGAAGAGCAGTTGGAGTTTCCCGTCCTCTATGCGGCCGCAAGGGATGGATATGCCAAGTGGAATATGGAGGATGAAAATAAAGATATGACTCCGCTGTTTGAAGCGATTTTGAAGCATGTTCCCTATCCTGAAGGATCGTCTGAAAGTGATACGCAAGTACAAGTATTTACGCTTGACAATGACAACTTTGTCGGTCGTATCGGGATCGCTCGTATCTTCAACGGCAAAGTCAAAAAAGGCGAAGAGTATATGCTGGTCAAGGCAAGCGGAGAAAAAACAAAAAGCCGCATAAGTAAACTTATAGGGTTTAAGGGGTTAGAACGAATTGATATCACGGATGCCGAAGCAGGCGATATCGTGGCGATAGCCGGTTTTTCTGATATCGAAGTGGGGGATAGTGTTTGCGATCGCAACAATCCTGTGGCGCTTGATCCGCTTCATGTCGAAGAGCCGACACTCTCAGTCATCTTTTCGGTCAATGATGGACCGCTTGCGGGCACCGAGGGGAAACATGTCACCTCCAACAAGCTTCACGATAGGCTCGCCAAAGAGATGGAGACCAATATCGCCATGCGTATGGAGCCTCTTGGCGATGCCTCTTTCAAGGTTTCAGGCAGAGGTGAACTGCAAATCGGTATTCTTGCTGAAAATATGCGAAGAGAAGGGTTTGAGTTTCTTCTTGCGAGACCGGAAGTTGTGATCAAAGAGGAGAATGGGATGCGCATGGAGCCGTTTGAGCATTTGGTTGTGGATGCTCCTTCAGAATTTCAGGGTGTTATTATCGAGAAGCTCGGCAAGCGAAAGGCTGAGATGAAGGCGCTCTTCCCTATGCCTGACGGTACCATTAGGATCGAGTTTGAGATCCCTGCAAGAGGTTTGATCGGTTTTAGAAATGAATTTTTGACTGACACCAAAGGAGAGGGGATCATGAACCACTCCTATCTGGAGTACAGAGCCTACAGCGGTATCGTTGAGTCAAGAACTCCCGGAGCGCTTGTCTCTATGGATAATGGCGAGGCGGTCGCTTACTCGATTTTCAACCTCCAAGCAAGAGGGGTGATGTTTATCAAGCCGCAGGATAAGGTCTATAACGGAATGGTAATCGGTGAATCTGCAAGACCGGGAGACTTGGATGTTAATCCGCTCAAGGGCAAGCAGCTCACCAATATGAGAACTTCGGGATCGGATGATGCGATCAAACTTATCCCGCCTAGACCGATTACCCTTGAGTCGGCGCTGGAGTGGATAGAGGATGATGAACTTGTAGAGGTGACACCTATATCTATCCGTATTCGCAAGAGACATCTTGACCCGAATATGAGAAAGCGACAAGCCAGAGACAAGAAAAACGGCTAAGGGTCTCCTGTACCCTTCTTTCTTCAAAAAAAGGGGTTCCTCTGTTTGGATCCCTTTCCTTCTTTCATATAAAATGATCCTGATCTGATAATTTTTTAGTTTGATTCTTGCAGGCAAGACCAAAGAGAAGTTAAACTCCCTTTGGTTTATTTAAGAGTTTAGTATGTATTGCGATATTTTAACTGTTCGCCGTCATAACCATAGATATCATCACGCATTTGAAGTGTTCCGTCAGGCAAGACCCATGCTGTAAGATAGGCTATATTGATGGGAGTTTCATCAAGCTTGTAGTAAGATTGTTTTTTGCCTTTTAGAACCTCTTGTGACTGTTCATAGTTAATACTTGGGTTGAGTTCTGCAAAAGTCTTGAAGAGCTCCCTTGGTTTCTCGAGCCGAATACATCCATGGCTAAAAGCCCTTGTTTGTCTGCTAAAGAGATTTTTTGTCGGCGTATCATGCATATAGACGGAGAATTTGTTTGGGAAAAGAAATTTGACTTTTCCGAGCGCATTTCCATTGCCGGGCACTTGGGCGAACCGATAGGGCACGCTATTGCTAAACTGAAATTGTGACCAATTGACAGATGAGCCGGAGATCAGCGGCGCATCCTCTTCCCAGCCATTGCGTATCTCTATCCCCTCTCTTTTCATCGCATTTGGGTTGCGTAGAAGTTTGGGGATCATCTCTTTTTGGATTATATTTTTTGGAACATTCCAATAGGGGTTGAGTACGGCGGTTTCGATGGTATCGCTAAATACAGGAGTAGGATGTTTTTTCTGCCCAGTGATGACCTTCATAGTTTGAAACACTTCACCATTCTCGTAGAAATAGAGCCTGAACGCGGGTATATTTACCATGATATAGCGGCCATAATCATTGGGTTTCATCATTTTGATTCGGTCAAGATTGAGCTCCATTCTGGTTATGATATTGTCGATACTCTCGCGCAATGCGACGGCTGTCCCTTTGCCTATGACTCCGTCTTCTGTCTGACCATGGCGTTTTTGGAATGTTTTGACGGCATTGACGAGACACTGGTCGTAAATATCTGATTGGCTCGGTTCGCACCCCTCCATGTCGCCGCTGAGATAAAGACGCGTTCTGATGGCAGGTATTGCACTATTGCTCTCTCCCGGTTTGATCGTCCCAAATGCAGGGATATTGGGCCATTCACCACTTTGCGCGATCTTCTTGTAGTGCAGATACCACTTTTCTAACCCGAGATAGAGTTGTGTTTTTGGCGAAGTTTCATCGAAAGTGGCTCTTACATTACTGCTTCCGATCATCTCTTGAAGCAGGGTAAATACCGTATATTTTGGATAAATTTCCCAGTCGGCATGGATGTCGTCAGTGACGATAATTTGCTGGAGACGACCCCTGAAGATGGGCCAGTTAATAAGACCATATATTTTGAAGTTCGCATAATTTTTATAAAGTTTGCTCAGTTTAAGTTCAAGCTTTATTTGCTGCTTGGTGTCAGCTCCGGCAGAATGGCTGCTGCTTAGGTTTTGGAGCGATTTAAACTCTTTATAAATTTGAGTATTGTGTGAAACAAGAGGATCCGTTTCGATCTGATCGAGCAGTCCGATCCCAAGCGGTGAGAGTCCGTCCGGGGTGACCCAGATAGGCTGGTTGTTGCTCACTTCATATATTTTGCGGATGGAGCTTTCGGCAGGCTGTGAACCGGCAACCTTGGCAATAATTGTCGGCGCTACGGTATTAAAGTCCTCTGCGGCAAGCCAAGCGGTATTGGCGCCTACAAGCACAAAAATACCTATCAGAAGATTTCGAATCATAAACATAAGCAAGCTCCTTAGCTCTAGAAATTTGGATTAAAAACACGAGGGTTGATTTTCATGTGATTATATCAAAATTTTTGTTATTTTCGCTCTATTATATTTGTCATGTTACCGTTATTCCTCTTCATTTAAAATACTCCATTCATAAAATGGCAATGCTTCGAAAACTATATCGGCTATTTCAAAATTATAGTTATTGGCGATGGTGACAATGGTCACTTTCTTGATAGCGAAACTTCTATAAAATGCATATTTCCCGTGTGACTTTTTCCACACACTCTCTTCGCTCTCAAATGCTGAGGCGATGAGAAGTTCATCTCCATTGATGAGATACCCGTGGATGCCAAGTGTCGTAAAATATCTTTGATGCTTTATGAGCGCTAGAGCCACCATGGTATCAAATTGGACAAAAAACGGCTGCGTATGCACGAGATATTTGGTGATGGCAAAATCAAACAGAATAAGCTTTTTCCCGCTCTTTTTGGAGGAGTCCTCTAAAAAATAGAGAATCCCCTCCTCTTCAAAAGAATTAATTTTACGATAGAGCCAATCTTTTGAGATTTTTAGGCGCTCCTTGGAGGCTACATAGATTTGATTGATGGTGAGATGGTGTGTTTGGTGGAATGCCAAAATGATCAAGAGCGTTATTTCATTATGATCAAATCTGCTCAACAAAAATGTCTTGAAATCCGGCACCCCTTTTGTAGGGCTTTTTGACACCAATGGGAGAGTGCCAAACTTCAGAAAGTGGTTGAAACTCCCCGCTTGGGAAGCCCCTTTTTCAAAGACGAGAAACTCCTCATAATCAAGCGGAAAAAGCTGAAGCCTACTGAAATTATCGACTGGCACGGGTCTTCTTGTGATGAGAATAACTGTATGGGTTTGTGGGGGCATTGCTATTTTAGTGGTATCAAAGTGATCCAAGACCAAAGTCCGGATACTGTGCTCGACAATATAATCTTGAATCTCTTTTTCACAGAGCGGGGTCAAAAGAAAGCTCGGATCCTCGCAATCGATATAGAGCAGCCCCTCATTTGGAAAATTCTTAAGATGATCGACAATGAGAGCTGTTTTCCCTGACCCTCGTACACCATGGAGATTTAATGCGGCAGCATCCGGAATAACCAATTTTCTCTGATGGTAAAAAGCATTTTCCGGAGGATGATTTTTGAAATAGTCAAGTCGATGCATACCTATCCTTCCTTGATAAAAGGAAATAATTTTAGCAATAATATCAATTTTACCTTTAATTATTATTGATTAGATGCAAAAAATTGGATATAATTTCGCCTCCAAACAAAAATGTCGGCACGACCGACGAGTTCTTTAGAAAGGTAATTTGATGGAAAAAATTAGATTAAAGCTCAAGGCTTATGATCACCGAGTTTTAGACAGATCAGTTGCTGCTATCGTAGATGCAGTCAAAAGAACAGGCGCAGAGATTAGAGGACCGATCCCTATGCCTACGAAGATGAAGCGCTATACAGTGCTTCGATCACCGCATGTCAACAAAGATTCTCGTGAGCAATTTGAAATTAGAATTCACGGAAGAATGATTGATATCGTTTCTGCTACTCCAGATACAATAGATTCGCTTATGAAGCTGGATCTTGCTCCGGAGATAGAAGTAGAGATAAGATCAATGGATAAGTAAGGAGCAAAGATGGAATATATTGTAGAAAAAATTGGGATGAGCAGAACAATCTCTGTACCCAGTATTCCTGTTACGCTTTTGAAAGTCGTTGACGCGAAAGTGTGTGAAGTAAGAGAGGATGGGAAAGCGCTTGTTGCATACAATAGCAGCAAAAAGCTCAACAAGAGTATCGAGGGTCAGCAGTCAAAATATGGAATTTCAAAAGAGTTCAATAAGTTTATGACCATAGATGTAGCCCAAGGGACAGAAGCAGGCGATTTGAGCCTTACTCCGCTTGCCCAAGCGGCATTGGTGAAAACTTCACTCAATACAAAGGGCAGAGGATTTACCGGAGCAATGAAACGACACAACTTCAGCGGCGGTCCCGCAGAGCACGGACACCGTTTTGGACGAAGAGTCGGTTCGATCGGTAACTGTGAGTGGCCAGGAAGAGTACAGCCTGGTAAAAAAATGCCCGGACAGTACGGAAACACAAAAGTGACTGTCAAAAATGATGTTGTCTCTTTTGACGCTGAAAACGGAATATTGGTACTAAAAGGCTCTATACCCGGACATAACGGCGCTAGAGGATTGATAAGGATTGTTAAATGAGTAAAGCAGTTGTAATTAAAAGCAGTGAGCTTCCACAGGCGTTTTTGGAAGTTCACCCACATAATCTATACCTTTATTGCAAGGCATATGCATCGGGATTGAGAGCCAATAGCGCTCAAGCAAAAACTCGATCGATGGTAACCGGCGGCGGTAAAAAGCCATGGGCGCAAAAAGGCGGCGGCAGAGCAAGAGCAGGTTCGATCACATCTCCTGTATTTGTAGGCGGAGGTGTTGCTTTCGGTCCGAACAATAACAGAAATTATGATCAAAAAGTCAACAAAAAACAGAAAAAACTTGCTCTTTTTCATGCGATAGCCGAGAAGGTTGCAAATGAAAAAGTATATGTAGTTGACTCGCTTGTGGTCGAATCAGGCAAGACGAAAGATGCAGCGCTTTATGTGAAAAATCTTGGACAAAGAGATGTTCTTGTGGTAAAAGAGATGATTGATGATAAAACATTTTTAGCATTCAGAAATCTACAAAATAGTTATTTGATCGAATCAAATGAGCTCAATGCTTATTTGGCGGCGGCATACAGTTCGATAGTTATCGAAAAGACTGTATGGGAAAAATTGACAAAAGAGAGTTAAGATGGCAGACATTACAGATATCAAATCAATTATGTACACAGAGAAGAGTATTGAGCTTCAAGAAATGGGCGTCATCGTAGTACAAACAACACCTAGAATGACAAAAAATGGCTTGAGAGAAGTATTCAAAGAGTACTTTGGCATCAACCCATTGAAAGTAAATTCAATGAGAGTTGAAGGAAAAGTAAAACGATTTAGAGGTGTTGAGGGAAAAAGAAATGATATGAAGAAATTTTATGTCAAGCTCCCGGAAGATGCCAAAATTGAAAGCCTAGCGGTATAAGGAGGAATAGATGGCAATAAAAACTTATAAACCAACAACGCCTTCGCGTCGTTATATGACCAATCTCGATAGCGGAGATATTACCGCGAAAGCAAGCGTGAGAAGTCTTCTTGTGAAGCTTCCGGCAACAGCAGGAAGAAATTCAAACGGAAGAATTACATCAAGACACAGAGAGGCTGGAGCAAAAAAGCTCTATAGAATCATCGATTTCAAAAGAAATAAATTCGGCATTGAAGGCACGGTTGCTACAGTTGAGTATGATCCATACAGAAACTGCAGAATCTGCCTGATCAATTATGTAGATGGCGAAAAGAGATATATCATTCAGCCCAAAGGGTTGGTTGTCGGCGAAAAGATCATGTCAGCCGAAGCTGGACTTGATATCAAAACAGGCAATGCAATGAAACTCAAAAGTATCCCGGTCGGTACTTTGGTTCACAATATTGAACTCAATCCCGGTCAAGGCGGCAAAATAGCCAGATCAGCAGGCGGATATGCGCAGATCATGGGTAGAGATGGAAAGTATGTTTCCCTCAGAATGCCTTCGAGCGAAATGCGTTATGTTCTTGGCGAGTGTTTGGCAACGATCGGAACTGTCGGAAACGAAGATTTTTCAAATATCGTTATCGGAAAAGCCGGACGAAATAGACATATCGGTATCAGACCTCAAACAAGAGGTTCCGCAATGAACCCGGTCGATCACCCGCACGGTGGCGGAGAGGGTAAAACCGGTTCTTCAGGGCATCCTGTTTCTCCTTGGGGTACGCCAGCCAAAGGATTCAAAACTCGCAAGAAAAAAGCAAGCGATAAACTTATCATCGCTAAGCGCAAGAAGTAAGGGGCTAAAATGGCAAGATCTACAAAAAAAGGTCCATTTATTGATGGTCACCTTATGAAAAAAGTATTAAAAGCAAAAGAGGAAAATTCAACAAAACCGATCAAGACTTGGTCTAGAAGATCGGTTATTTTCCCTGAGTTCATTGGTTTGACGATCAATGTACACAATGGAAGACAGTTTATCCCTGTATTTGTAACAGAAAATCATATCGGTTACAAACTCGGTGAATTTGCGCCAACAAGAACATTTAAGGGCCACAAAGGTTCTGTTCAGAAGAAGATAGGATAGGGGTGAAAAATGAGTAGAGCATTATTAAAATTTGTACGAGTATCACCCACAAAAGCAAGATTGATCGCTCGTGAAGTTCAAGGAATGAATGCTGAACTTGCGCTTGCAAGCTTGGAATTTATGCCAAACAAAGCGGCGGGTATCATCTCAAAAGTAATCGCTTCTGCGGTTGCAAATGGCGATTTTGAACCAAATGAAGTGGAGATCACAAGCTGTAGAGTGGACAAAGCTGCCGTTATGAAGCGATGGAAGCCAAGAGCTCGCGGTACAGCCAGCAGAATCATTAAGCCAACATCTCATATCTTGGTTGAAGTCGGCGAGCCGGTCAAAAGTGAAAAAGAAACCACGAAGAAGGGTGCATAATGGGTCAGAAAGTTAATCCTATAGGTTTGAGACTTGGGATAAATAGAAACTGGGAATCAAGATGGTTTCCGGAAAAAACAAGAGCAGCAGACTTCATTGCTGAAGACTATAAAATTAGAAAGTATCTCAAAAAAGAGCTTTTTTATGCGGGTGTTTCCAATATCATAATTGAAAGAACTGCAAAAAAATTGAGAATCAATATTGTTACCGCGCGTCCGGGTCTTATCATCGGGAAAAAAGGCGGAGATATCGAGAAGCTCAAAGAGACACTTACAAACATGCTCAATAAAGATGTATTGCTCAATATAAAAGAGGAGAGCAAGCCGCAGGCAAACGCTCAGCTTGCTGCTGAAAATGTCGCGACACAGCTTGAGAGAAGAACTGCTTTTAGAAGAGCGATGAAAAAAGTGATTCAAGGCGCGCTCAAATCAGGCGCTAAGGGGATCAAGATCTCAGTAGCCGGTCGTCTTGGCGGCGCTGAAATAGCAAGAACTGAATGGTATCTTGAGGGAAGAGTTCCTTTGCATACACTCAGAGCAAAAATTGATTATGGATTTGCGGAAGCACACACAACTTATGGAATCATCGGGATTAAAGTTTGGATATTCAAAGGCGAAGTACTCCAAAAGGGAATCCAGGCTGATGCTCCAGAAGAGAAAAAGGCTGCTAGAAAGCCATCCAGAAGAAGAGGTGAATAGTCATGTTAATGCCTAAAAGAACAAAATGGCGAAAGCAAATGAAAGGCCGCAGCAGAGGCAAGTCTTTCAATGGTAATAAAATAGAGTTTGGCGAGTATGCGATCAAAGCCATCGAGGCTGGGAGAATTGACTCTAGACAGATAGAGGCTGCGAGGATCACTATGACTCGTCGTATCAACAGAATGGGAAAAACTTGGATTCGAGTTTTCCCAGATAAGCCGCTTACGGCAAAACCTTTGGAAACCAGAATGGGTAAAGGTAAGGGCTCTGTAGATAAGTGGGTTATGAATATTAAGCCGGGCAGAATCATTTTTGAAATGACAGGTGTAGCGGAAGAGCTCTCAAGAGAGGCTTTGACACTTGCACAACATAAATTGCCCTTCAAAACGAAGATTATTTCTCGAAAGGATAGCAATGAAATATACTGATTTGACAACCAAAACAGAAGTTGAGCTTCTTGCATCTCTCAAAGAGAAGAAACTCGAGCTTTTTACATTGAAAGCAAAACAAAAAACTATGCAGCTTACAAACACTACCGAGTTGAGCGCTGCCAAAAAAGATATCGCAAGAATACAGACAGCATTGACTGCTGTTAGATCGAAGTAGGGGGTCGGACGATGCCAAAAAGACAAATAACCGGTACAGTGATAAAAATAGCCGGCGATAAAACGGCAACAGTAATGGTTGAAAGACGAGTTCTTCATCCAAGATATCACAAAACCGTAAAAAGATTTAAGAAATATCTTGTTCATGATGAGAAGAATGAGACAAGACCAGGTGATACTATTGAGGCGATTGAGTGCAGACCGCTTTCAAAAACCAAGAGCTTTAGATTGCTTGAGATCCTCAAAAGAGGAGAAGCATAATGATACAGAGTTTTACAAGACTAAGCGTAGCCGATAATAGCGGCGCGAAAGAGATCATGTGTATCAAGGTTCTTGGCGGATCTAAAAGAAGATATGCAACTGTCGGTGATGTCATCATCGCTTCAGTAAAAAAAGCTCTTCCTAGCGGAAAAGTAAAAAAAGGTAAAGTTGTTAAAGCTGTGGTTGTGAGAACCAAAAAAGAGATTCAAAGAGAAAATGGATCATTGATCCGATTTGATGACAATGCCGCAGTAATTATCGACGACAAAAGAGAGCCGATTGGTACGCGTATTTTCGGACCGGTCAGCCGTGAAACAAGATACGCAGGTTTTATGAAAATAGTATCGCTTGCTCCGGAGGTATGGTAATGGCAACAAAGATGAAAGTCAAAAAGGGTGATCAGGTTGTGATCATCGCGGGAGATGACAAAGGCAAAAGCGGCAAAATTTTGCAAGTACTTCCTAAAAATGAGTCTGTGATCGTTGCAGGATGCAGAGTGGCAAAAAAAGCTATTAAGCCTACTGAAGAGAATAAAGATGGTGGATTTGCACAAAAAGAGATGCCGATCCATGTCTCCAATGTAAAAAAAGTAGAGGGTTGAACCAATGAGTAGAATGAAGCAAAAGTACAATGACATCGTACCGGCACTCAGGGAAGAGTGCGGTATCAAAAATGCGATGCAGACTCCGAAGCTTGAGAAGATAGTGATCAGTGTCGGTGCCGGAGAAGAGGGCAAAGATACGAAACTTATCCAAAATATGGCTGATACGATCTCTTTGATCGCCGGACAAAAAGCCAATATCATTATGGCAAAAAAGTCTGTTGCGGGTTTTAAGGCAAGAGAGGGAAGCCCAAGCGGTATCAAGGTGACACTTAGAGGCGCAAGTATGTACAATTTCTTTGACAAGCTTGTATCTATCGCACTTCCAAAAGTAAAAGACTTTAGAGGTGTTCCAAGAAAAGGTTTTGACGGAAGAGGCGCTTATAACTTCGGTCTTCAAGAGCAGCTTATGTTCCCGGAAGTGGTCTATGACAAGATTATTAAAACACATGGTATGAATATTACGATTGTAACAAGTGTTCAAGACGACAAGCAGGCATTTATTCTCCTTGAGAAACTTGGAATGCCATTTGCAAAAGGGAGAAAATAATGGCCAAAAAATCTATGATCAATAAGCAGCAGCAAAAGCCAAAATTTGCTGTAAGAGCCTATACAAGATGTTCAATTTGCGGAAGACCACACTCGGTATATCAAGATTTTGGTATCTGCCGTATATGTTTAAGAAAAATGGCCAATGAGGGTCAAATCCCAGGCATGCGTAAAGCAAGCTGGTAATCAAGGAGTAAATAGATGATGACAGATATTATTGCAGACTCTCTTACTCGCGTAAGAAATGCTGCACAAAGAAGATTGGACACAACTGTGCTTTTGCACTCAAATAATATTGAATCAATAGTTTCAATATTAGTAGATAAAGGGTATCTTGAGAGCTATAAAGTCAAAGAAGACGGGAATAAAAAAACCATAAAAGTAGTGCTCAAGTATGACGAAAATGGTCATAGCACTATCAATGAGATCAAAAAAATATCAAAGCCGGGACGACGCGTTCACCAAGGCAAAGATACAATCAAAGTTTTCAAAAATGGCTATGGAACACTTGTTGTTTCAACCAGTCAAGGTGTGCTTCCAAATGATGAAGCTTATAAGCGCGGCATTGGCGGCGAAGTTATTTGTAGTATCTGGTAAGGAGGAAGTTTATGTCTAGAGTAGGAAAACTACCTGTTGCCATTACAAATGGCGTAGCGGTCTCTGTTGACGGTACGATAATTATTGCCAAAAAAGGCAATTTGGAAAAAAGATTGGAGACTCACGGCAGAGTGGGAATCAATATAGAAGAGAAAGAGGTTACTTTTTCAAAAGTGGCAGAAACCAAAGAGGGATCTGCATTTTGGGGAACTTATCGAGCGCTTTTCAGCAACATCATGGTTGGTCTTGACAAAGGATTTTCAAAGACTTTGGAGATCAATGGGGTTGGTTACAGAGCTGCAATCCAAGGAGATGTATTGACCCTTCAATTGGGATACTCTCATGATATCAAATTTGATGTTCCTGAGGGAATTGAGGTCAAAGTCGATAAAAATACTATCGTGATCAGCGGCAGCGACAAGCAAGTTGTAGGTCAAGTTGCAGCTAAAATCAGAGAATTTAGAGCAGTTGAGCCATACAAAGGCAAGGGAATTCGATACAGCGGTGAAGTCGTACTCAGAAAAGCCGGTAAATCATCCGGTAAGAAAAAGTAAGGAGTAAGTAGATGTTAAAAAGTATTCAAAAGAGAAAAAATAAACTACAAGCTCAAAGAAAAGCGAGAATCAGGGGCAAAATATCTGGAACTCAAGAGAAGCCAAGACTGACAGTATTTAAGTCAAATAAGTATTTCTATGCGCAGGTAATTGATGATGCCAGCGGAAGCACACTTGCTGCAGCCGATGGTAAAAAAATAGGTGTTGGCGTCAATCGAGAAGATGTAAAAAAGATAGCCCAGGAACTTGGTAAAAATCTTGCATCAAAAAATATTGATACAGTTGTTTTTGATAGAAATGGATATCTGTATCATGGCGTGGTTGCATCTTTTGCAGATGCGCTCAGAGATGCCGGTATTAAGTTTTAAGGAAACTAGATGGAAAATATAAATAGAGAAGATTTTGAAGAGGCGATCGTCAACATCGGTCGTGTTACGAAAGTTGTTAAAGGCGGAAGAAGATTTAGATTTACAGCCCTTGTCGTTATCGGTGATAAAAAAGGGACAGTAGGATATGGTTTTGGAAAAGCAAAAGAGGTTCCGGATGCCATCAAAAAAGCGGTTGACGACGCATTCAAGAACCTAGTGAAAATAAATATCAAAGGTTCAACAATCGCGCACGATATTGAGCATAAATTCAATGCAAGCAGAGTGCTTCTAAGACCGGCAAGTGAAGGTACCGGGGTTATTGCAGGTGGTGCGGCACGACCGGTTATCGAACTTGCGGGGATAAAAGATATCCTTACAAAATCAATTGGTTCGAACAACCCGAACAATCTCGTGAGAGCTACTATTCAAGCGCTCTCAAGAGTAAAATCTTAAGGAGTAGGGTATGTCACTACATAATTTACAACCGGCTCCCGGTTCAACAAGAGAGACAAAGAGACTTGGTCGCGGACAAGGTTCTGGACAAGGCAAGACTGCCGGAAAAGGAAACAAGGGTCAGAAGGCAAGGTCCGGTTACAATAAAAAAAGAGGTTTCGAAGGCGGTCAGCAGCCACTTTATAAGCGTTTGCCTAAAGTTGGATTTACATCTCGTGTTGAGAAGCCATATGTCATCAATGTCGAAAGAATCACATCAATTGCTCAGCTTGAAGAGATCACACTTGAGAGTATCAAAGGTGTTCACAAGCTTGGAAAAGATGTGAAAAGAGTGAAATTGATCGGTGCCAGCGCGAAAGAGCTTGCATCAAAAATCAAAGACGAAGCCGTTACAACAAGCGGAAAATAATATGGGTAATGCCTTAACTCAAAAGATCCTGATCACATTGGGATTTCTTTTTGTTTATAGAGTTTTAGCCTATATCCCGACTCCGGGTGTTGATTTGGGTGTTATCAAAGAGTTTTTTGATAACAATACCAACAACGCCTTGGGGTTGGCTAATATGTTTAGCGGTGAAGCTATAAGCAGACTCAGTATCATCTCCCTCGGCATTATGCCCTACATAACAGCATCTATCGTTATGGAACTTCTAGCAGCCACATTTCCTACGCTTGGTCAAATGAAAAAAGAACGAGACGGTATGCAAAAATATATGCAGATCATCCGCTATGCTACTATTTTCATTACTGTGGTGCAGGCAGTTGGTGTTTCGATGGGACTCCAAAGTATGACCGGCAAAAATGGCGCAAGTGCCGTGATGATAGATCCTACAATATTTACGGTTATCGCAGTATTCTCTATGCTTGCCGGAACAATGCTTTTGATGTGGATAGGAGAGCAGATCACCCAAAAAGGGATCGGAAACGGTATATCGCTGATCATCTTTGCGGGAATTGTTTCGGGAATTCCCTCGGCGATATCAAATACTATCAGGGCTGTGAATGCAGGGGAGATGAACTTTCTTGCAGTCTTGGCAATATTTGCGATCATGCTGCTGACCATTTTTATCATTATCTATATAGAATTAGGAGAACGAAGAGTTCCCATCTCCTATTCAAGGAAAACTATAATCCAAAATCAGCATAGAAGAGTGATGAACTATATTCCTGTGAAGATAAATCTTTCAGGCGTCATTCCGCCAATTTTCGCATCCGCGATTTTGATGTTTCCTTTGACTATGCTTCAGTCAAGCAGCAATTCTATCGTGACAAAAATAGCAGATATACTTGCTCCTGGCGGTATAGTTTTCAA
This sequence comes from Sulfurovum sp., assembly GCA_022729615.1. Classification (GTDB taxonomy): domain Bacteria; phylum Campylobacterota; class Campylobacteria; order Campylobacterales; family Sulfurovaceae; genus SZUA-451. Next base: position 6,859 of record DZAQ01000003.1, on the reverse strand, counting down.
TGTATTGACCTTTTTGCTTGTTATCTTTTTTGCATTTTTTTATGCATCTATCGCATTCAATGCGAAAGATATCTCTGAAAATTTGAAACGACAGGGCGGATTTATCCCCGGCGTAAGACCCGGAGAGCATACAAAAGAGTTTCTCAATGAGGTTGCAAGCAGATTGACAGCTTCAGGATCGCTCTATTTGGGTATCATCTCTACGGTTCCGTTTATCTTTATCAACTCTTTGGGAGCAAGTTTCTATTTTGGCGGAACCTCAGTATTGATAGTCGTGCAGGTGGCACTGGATACAATGCGTAAAGTCGAGGCTCAAAGAACAATGAATCAATACAATGCACTAGGAAATGTGGGACTTTAATGGCTATTCCCATCAGAAGACCCGATGAGATAGAGAAGCTCCGAAGAGCCGGCAAAATTGTCGGGTTGACACTGGAATACCTTCAGAATAATATCCATCCGGGTATGACACTCTTGGAGATTGACAAGATGGGGGAAGAGTTTATCCATTCACAAGGAGCCATCCCTTCATTTAAAGGACTCTATGGTTTTAGCGGCTCTGTCTGTACTTCGCTCAATGAGGTTTGCATCCATGGTGTTCCAACCGATCAAAGGATCCAAAATGGTGATATTCTGGGTCTCGATATCGGCGTGAAGCTTGATGGATACTATGGCGATGCCGCGGTGACTATTCCTATCGGAGAGGTAAGCCGAGAGGATGAGGCTTTGATCTCATGCTCTAAAAATGCACTCTTTCATACAATCAAATCCATAAAAGCCGAAATGCATTTTAAAGAATTGAGCTTTATTCTTGAGAAGTTTATACGAGATGCCGGTTTTGTTCCGCTTCGCGATTATTGCGGACACGGAATAGGGTCGAGACCGCACGAGGAGCCAAATATCCCGAACTATCTTGAGGGCAAGCCAAAGCAGGGATCTAAGATTAAAAACGGGATGGTATTCTGCCTTGAGCCGATGGTATGCCAAAAAAGCGGCAATCCGCTCATCAAGGATGATAAGTGGTCGGTTTTGAGCGATGATGGATTGCGGACAAGCCACTATGAGCATCAAGTAGCAGTCATAGATGGTCGGGCTGCCATCTTAACTTTGCCTTAGCGCATAACAAAACAAAAGGAATGTAAATGGCAAAAGATGATGTCATAGAGATTGACGGAAAGGTGATCGAAGCGCTGCCTAATGCAACATTTAGAGTAGAGCTTGATAATAAACACATAGTGCTTTGCCATATAGCCGGCAAAATGAGAATGCACTACATAAAAATACTCCCGGGAGACAAGGTAAAGGTGGAACTGACCCCATATAGTTTGGACAAAGGGAGAATTACCTTTAGATATAAGTAAAATTTTATTTTATTTTTGATATAATTGCGACCCCAAACTCTAATTTGGTATGGGACTGTGTGAAGGAACTTTGTATATATGCACTGAATATACAAGGATCGGAGGGCATCAACTCAGCACTCCGCACAATAATAGGACGGTTCAATAGTCCAAAAAAGTGCAATTTTAAGACAGGAGACGATCATGAAGGTTAGACCATCGGTCAAAAAGATGTGCGATGATTGCAAGATCATCAAACGCAAAGGTATAGTACGCGTGATTTGTAAAGATCCAAAACATAAACAGAGACAAGGATAAATATGGCTCGTATAGCAGGTGTTGATTTACCTAAAAAAAAGAGAATGGAGTATGCGCTCACATACATTTTTGGTATTGGCTTACATACATCAAGAAAAATTCTTGATGTAACCGGTATTGATTACAACAAGAGAGTCTTTGAATTGAGTGATGCCGAAGCAGCGATTATTCGTAAAGAGATCCAAGATAAGTATATGGTTGAGGGTGACTTGAGAAAAGAGGTTGCCATGAATATCAAAAACTTGATGGATCTTGGCAGCTACAGAGGTCTCAGACATAGAAAAGGTCTTCCGGTAAGAGGGCAAAAAACAAAAACCAATGCAAGAACTCGCAAAGGTAAAAGAAAAACCGTTGGCGCGGCATAAGCAGGAGCAGGATAAATGGCGAAGAAAAAAGTAAAAAAGAGTATTGCCAAAGGCATTGTCTATATAGCAGCCACATTTAACAACACTGTTATAACGGTTACAGACGAGATGGGCAATGTTATATCTTGGAGCAGTGCAGGCGCTCTTGGTTTCAAGGGAAGCAAGAAATCTACTCCGTTTGCAGCAACAGAGGCAGTAGCTGATGCGTTGGCAAAAGCCAAAGAGAATGGGGTCAAAGAGGTTGGTATCAAAGTACAAGGACCTGGCTCCGGCAGAGATACAGCAGTAAAAGCAGTTGGCGCTATAGAGGGAATTCGTGTCTCTTTTATCAAAGACATCACACCGCTTCCGCACAATGGCTGCAGACCTCCAAAAGCGAGAAGAGTATAAGTTTTTAGTGGTTATTGAAAATTAATTTTTTCAATGCCGATTGACAATAAAGAAAAATATATAAAGGTTTTAACAGATGGCAAGATATACAGGTCCGGTTGAGAAGCTAGAAAGAAGACTTGGTGTTGATCTTGGTTTGAAAGGCGAGAGAAGACTTGCCGGCAAAAGCGCGCTCGAAAAGAGACCTTATGCACCAGGACAGCACGGGCAGAGAAGATCGAAAATCAGTGAATACGGATTGCAGCTTAGAGAGAAACAAAAAGCTAAATTCATGTATGGAATTAGCGAAAAACAATTTAGATCACTCTATATTGAAGCGAACAGAAAAGAGGGAAATACAGGGAATATCTTAGTTCAATTGCTTGAACAGAGATTGGATAATGTTGTTTATAGAATGGGATTTGCAACTACAAGAGCATCGGCTCGACAGTTTGTTTCACATGGTCACATTCTTCTGGATGGGAAAAAAGTAAATATCCCATCTTGCAGAATCAAAGCCGGACAAAAAGTTGAAATAAGAGAAAAAAGCAAAAATAATCCCCAAATTGTAAGAAGCATGGAGTTGACAAATCAAACAGGTTTGGTTGATTGGGTTGATGTCGATAAAGAGAAGCTATTTGGTATCTTCTCAAGAGTGCCCGAAAGAGAGGATGTTTCTATTCCAATCGAAGAGAGACTTATCGTAGAACTTTACTCTAAATAATCACTGAAAGGGGTACGCCAATGAAAAAAATAAAAATTGCGCCATTTATGCCAACTGAAGTGGAAGTAAGAGAATTAAGTGCAAACAGGGCTGAGATAATCGCTTACCCTTTTGAGAGCGGTTACGCAGTGACGCTCGCACATCCTTTAAGAAGACTTATCTTGAGCAGTTCAATAGGGTATGCACCGATATCTGTCAAGATAGAAGGTGCATCTCATGAATTTGACAATCTAAGAGGTATGCACGAAGATGTTGCCGTCTTTATCATCAATTTGAAGAATATTCACTTCAAGATAAAAGATGAGAGCGAGCGTGTTGAGGTCAACTACTCTTTTACGGGACACAAAGAGGTAAAAGCTCAGGATTTAAATAATAACAAGATTGAAGTTGTAAATGGAGATTTACATTTGGCAACACTCAATGAGGATGCAGAATTAAATTTTACAGTCGTCATTACTAGAGGTATCGGCTATGTTCCGAGCGAAGATCTTCAAAGCGAAGTCGACAGTGACAGTATCGCATTGGATGCATTTTTTACACCGGTAAGAAAGGCGAATTATAAGATCGAGCCAATATTGGTTGAGGATAATCCAAACTATGAGAAAATTACATTTGATATAGTAACCAATAGCCAAATTGAACCTATTGAAGCCTTCAGTAATGCTTTGGCAACCATGCATAAGCAGCTCTCTGTTTTTAACGGCGTCCTTGATGTTGCCATAGACTCCGGAAGAGTCAGTTCTGCCAAAGATGGAGAATTAAAACCATTTATAGTGGGCGTTGATTCACTGGGACTGAGCGCAAGAAGTTTTAATTCGCTTGACAGGTCAGGGATAAAATACCTTGGCGAATTGGTTCTTATGGGTGAAAAAGAGCTCAAAGAGGTCAAGAATCTTGGTAAAAAATCATTTGACGAGATCAATGAGAAACTTGACGAGATGGGTTATGGTGCCGAGTATGAACTTGGTGATACCACAAGAGCAAATCTTGTAAAAAAAATTGAAAAACTAAAACAATAAAGGAATCTCAATGAGACATAGACACGGATATCGTAAACTTACGAGAACTTCTTCTCATAGAGCCGCGCTTTTAAAGAACCTCTCTATTGCTTTGATTAACGAGAGCAAAATTGAGACCACTCTTCCAAAGGCAAAAGAGCTAAGAAGTTATTTTGAGAAGTTGATTACAAAGGCCTCTGCAAATGATGCCAATTCGCACAGAGCTATCTTTGCAATGCTTCAAGACAAAGCATGCACAAACAAGATGGTGACTGAGATTGCTCCAAAGTATGCAGAGAGAAATGGTGGATACACTCGTATCATTAAGACACGATTGCGCAAGGGCGATGCAGCGCCTATGGCAATTATTGAACTGGTCTAATCGGTTCAATTGATATTTAAGGCGCTTGCCTTGAATACATTTTATAAATCTACTATCAGTTACAATCAGACACAAATGAAAATGCTTGACAATATCCCTATTTTATTGTATATATAAAATAACTTATAGAGAGTTTTTGTGAAGAAGGAGTCAAATGATCCCGTTTAGTGATGAAGATTTAAAACCGGCTGTAGAGAGTGTGATAGAGAGGGTTCGTCCATCTATCAAACTTGATGGAGGTGATATCAAGTTGGTTGCTATCAAGAGTGGAAGAATTTTTGTGCAACTGCAAGGCGCTTGTATAGGCTGTGCAAGTAGCGGCACAACACTCAAATATGGTGTGGAAAAGCAGATGAAAGAGATGATTCACCCAGAATTAGTCGTCGTCAATGTCCCTATCGGCTGGGAAGACAAATTGGATCAATTAGGATAAATAGATAGTGAATTCTAAATTAGTAAGACTTCTAGAGCATGCTGAAAAGCAATTTATAAATGGAAATTTTGAGGAATCAATGCAGAGCTATGGATTGCTGCTTAATGATTTTCCTGAATTTGGCGATGCAAAAGTCGGGGTTTATTTGAGTGATCTTGGACTTGAAAATGCCGAAAATGCGCAAGCTTTGTTTGATTATTATCAGATCATCAAGGACGAGAAGGAGAATGCTGTAGAGATCATTGATAATCTTATTCATGCATTGGATAACACCAACAATACACTCCAAGAACTTCTTCTAGATCCAATTCAAGAAGGGCTTGAGTATAATGATGGCATACGGTATGAAGACTTTATGACTCTTGTCGTTTCGCGAGGGAGCTTCAAGCAGGCATTTGAGGATATCATGTTTTCGACAAAGGTGATAATCACAAGTAAAAAAGATTTTATTGACTTTGTGAAGCGATTGGCAAATGAGGGATACGAAGGTATGGCTTTGAGCTATCTTGATGCTGCCTCCGGGATATTTGGGGATGATCAGGAGATATACTCACTATACAACAATTTCAAGGGAGCAAAAGGTTGATTTTAGCGTATGAAAATGATGGCTATAAATATTTGACTGACAATACGAGCCAAATAGATTCGGATACTATTTTTCTCAAAACGACCCAAAACAGTCCCTACTTTGAAAAACTTCAAGGTAAATATAATTTTATAACACCTGAAAAACTTATAAAGGTGTGGGGGCTTGACAGGCTCAAAGTGGTCGGTGTCACAGGCACAAACGGTAAAACCACAGTAACGGCAGCGATCTACTCATTTTTGCTTGATCTTGGCGGAAAACCGGCCCTTCAGGGTACAAGAGGATTTTTTGCGCTAGAGGAGCGCCTCGAAGAGAAGGCTATGACCACCCCTTCAATTTTAGAGACACTTCACCATATGAAGATGGCACTCGATAAGGGGTGCGACTCTTTCATCATGGAGGTGAGTTCTCACGCCATTGACCAGAAGCGGATCGAAGGGATTGATTTCGCGCTCAAAGTACACACCAATGTCGCAAGCGATCATCTTGATTATCACAAATCAGTCGAGGAGTACAGAAGGGTAAAGAGTCTTTTCTTTGCGGATAGATCCCCAAAACTGCTCAACAAAGATGAGATTAAAAACATCACATACAATCCGGTGGGTGCACAAAGCTATGGAGTTGACGAGCCATCCACCTTCAAAGTACAGGCCTTTTCGCTTACTCACGGCATCACGGCAGGAATAAAGCACTTGAGTGAAGAGGCAACATTTCACTCTCCGATGGTTGGACTTTTTAACCTCTCAAATCTCATGGCAGCGATAGGCGCAACCGTGATGCTGACGGGCAGAAGAGTTGAAGAGGTGTGTGAAGTGGTAGAAAACTTCGGCGGTGTAGCGGGACGGATGGAGGTTGTGAGTACAAATCCATTGGTAATCGTCGATTTCGCACACACAGAAGATGGAATGCTGAAAGTTTTTGAGAGCATGAAAGACCGAGAAATCACTGTGGTGTTTGGTGCCGGAGGCAATAGGGACAAAGAGAAACGCCCCAAAATGGGAGCCATCGCCGGTCGTTTCGCAAAAAAGATTTATGTCACAAGCGACAATCCCAGGGATGAAGTTCCCGAGATGATACTTGAGGAGATACTTATAGGGTTGCGCGGGAAAGAAAATGTGACCGCTACACCGGATAGAAGAGTTGCGATCAAAATGGCACTTGAGGCGCTCAGAAAGAATGAAGTTCTTTTGATACTCGGCAAGGGTGATGAGGATTATCAGGAGATCAAAGGGGTAAAACACCATTTTGATGACAGAGAGACAGTCCGAGAGTTGCTTCAGTCAGGGGTATAGTCCTGTTTTCTTTTGAAGTTTTGCGCGAGTAGGTCTGCGTGGAAATAAAAAG
>DZAQ01000038.1 GCA_022729615.1 Sulfurovum sp. | reverse complement strand
TTGCCCACCACCCCTGCCCTAGAGCAATAGAACCATCGTTGATCGGTGTTTGCTGTTGGGCGTAAAATCGTCCGTTTCCAAAACGGCGGTAAAGCCGCTCCATCAAAATACGGTTTTGAAATACACCCCCTCCGACGACGATCGGCAATTTGGGATACAAATCTGCAAAATAACCGATCATCGCCTCCACAGTTGCGATAAAACGGCTGGCAATCCGTGTTTTATCTCCATTTAAAGAGATAATTTCACGAATCATCAAGGAGATATCTATTACTCCATCCGTTACTTCAAAAGCAAACGGTTCCGTTATGGAGTCATCCACAAATCCCTCCATGATCATCCCTCCCTGCCCCTCATAATCCAGTCGTTGGATAAATCCGCCTAAGCTCGCGACTGCGTCAAAAAGCCGTCCTATCGAACTGCTTTGGGGAGAGTTCAGTTTTTTGAGCCAAACTTGGTGAAGCTGGCGTATCTCGTGAGGCAAAAACGCTTCCGTTGGCGGTATTTTCAATACAAGAACCTCATCGAGGGTGTACTGCTCAAAAAGCAATGAAAGGGCGATGCGGCGAGGCTCTTTGATCGCTTTGTCACCGCCTATAAGGGCAAAAGATTTGAGATAACCGATCCTCTCAAACGAATGTATATCGGCGATCATCACCTCTCCGCCCCACAGTGTGCCGTCCTCACCATATCCCGTGCCGTCAAAAGCAAATCCAAGCACTTTTTCTGTCAAAGAATACTCTGCCATACAGGCGAGGATATGAGCGTAATGGTGCCAGATCGCGTAACGCTCTTTTTTTTGTTCCCGTGCATAACGGGTGGAGGAGTAAAACGGATGTTTATCGTGGAGTATCACTGATGGTTGGGTATCATAAAACCGCTTCAGCGTATCAACGCTTCGCTCAAAATACGCATCCGCCTCGACACTGCCTAAGTCACCGATATGACCACTCAGGATCATATTGTATGAAACAGCAATTGCAACGGCGCTTTTTTGGTGCGCTCCGACAGCCAAAATCGGATTTCTGATCGGTATATCAAGCGGGAGTGAAAAGGGAGCATATCCCCTGCCCATGCGAAGCATCACCACCCTCCCCTCGGCGATTTGGATCACCGCATCATCAAGCGCGTTGACAATAGTGCGATTATGATCAAGAATCCCATCGACCACATTTCCCAATTGCCGCACGATCTCCTCACACCGAATAATGATCGGTTCTTCGCTTATATTGGCACTTGTCGCGATCAACGGAAAATCGATCGCCTCAAAGATGAGCCTATGCAACGGTGTATAGGGAAGAAAAACACCAAGCCGATTGATCATGGGGGCAATTGCGTCTGAAAGATTTGTCCCTTTTTTGGCATCCACAATAACGATCGGCTTGACTGCTCCGACAATCAGAGCTTTTTCGTCATCGTTGATATGCGCATAGGTTTCGAGCTGTTCAAGCGACCCGCACATCACAGCCAGCGGTTTGGTTTTGCGGTGTTTGCGATGACGAAGTTCCTGCACCGCCTTATCTGAGGTTGCATCACACATCAGATGAAATCCGCCCACTCCTTTGAGTGCGATAATTTTTCCGGCTTTGAGCATCGCCACCGCCAAATCAAGAGGATCACCTTCTATCTCAACCCCTTTGTTGTCACAAAAGGTGAGTCTTGGTCCGCATTTGGGACAACTGATAGGCTCTGCATGGTAACGGCGCGAGGTCGGATCAGTGTATTCAGCCTCACACTCGGCACACATCTCAAAATCTCTCATCGAGGTTCTGATGCGATCGTATGGAGGAGTTTGAATGATCGTATAACGAGGTCCGCAATCGGTGCAGTTGATAAACGGATAACGGTAACGGCGGTTGTGCGGATCATCCATCTCTGCTTGACACGCAGGACACAGAGCGCTGTCAAGCGGAATGGCAACGCCGCTTTTGCCTTCACTGCTGCTGCGGATCTCAAAATCGATATATTCGCCCGGTTCGCACATGACAGTCTCGATCCTGTCTATCCGGGAGCGCTCCGGGGCATCTGCCTTCAAAGCCTCAACAAACCCGTCGAGATCTATCCCTTGCGCATCTATCACCACCCCGTCAGAGGTATTGCAGACAAATCCTTTGATCCCAAAGCGTTTCGCGGTTCGATAGACAAAAGGACGGAAACCAACACCTTGCACGATACCACGGATCTCGATATGTTTATTTACTTCCAAACGCAACCTCTCCTACAGCAATATTGATATCCTCTATGATGGGACATTCACTGCGATAGCCAAATGTCAAACTTCACCCCAACGAACAAACTGACGCAATTTTGTATTGGGAGAGCTCTCTTCCTTTCATGTCGATCACATGCACTGCGCACGCAAGACACGGATCGAACGAGTGTACCGCACGCAGCACCTCCAATGGCGCAGACGGATCGGCAAGGCGAATCCCGATCAACGACTCCTCATAGGCTCCGCGCCCCTCCTTGACTCCTTTGGGCGAAGCGTTCCATGTCGTCGGGACGACTGCTTGATAGTTGGCGATTTTGGCATCTTCGATACGGACGAAATGTCCCAAAACCCCGCGCGGTACTTCGAAAATCCCCGCTCCTCTCGCCTCGCTTTGGAGCTCCTCAAACACAAACTTCGTCCAAGTCGTCTCATCATAATATTTGATATTTTCGATCAGATCGCTCATTGTGTCAAATAGATAATCACAGCAGATTTGCGCCTCCACCGCACGCGCCGCATTGCGCCCTATCGTAGTAGAGAAATCGATCAACTCCACTCCTGTGCGTTTCATAAACCGCTCCATATAGGGGCGGATGACGGGGGAGTTTTTGGCATACCCCACGATCATCCGTGCCAATGGACCTACCTCCATCACCTCTCCGTCATATCGAGGCGCCTTGACCCATGTGTATTTCCCCTCGGTTTTGAGTGAACCGTCATCATTGAGATCGGTATAAAACGGCTTTGTCTCTCCTTCATAAGGCGAGAGAGGAGCGTCATTTTCATACCACGAGCGTGACGCCTCTTCGGTGATCTTGTCTGGATCAAACGGCTCGATAGTCTCAAAGTCGTGCCCTTTGATCACACCGCCCTCAAACAACTGTTGATCTTTTCCAAAACGGTATCCGCCGCAACACATGAAATTCCCGACCGTGCGCCCCTCTCCCGCCCCAATAGAGTCTCGATAGGCATTGATGAGCATCATTATATCCGGAATATATGCCCGCTCGATAAAATCACGAACCTCTTTGATGATAAACAAAAAGTCATTCAGCCGCTGCGGGTTGAGCATATCGGCAACACTCGTCACCCCTCCGACAACGAGATTTTGAGGATGGGGTGTTTTGCCGGCAAAAATAGCGATCGCCTTGGAGAGTTCCCGTTGTATCTGCAGCGCTATGAGATAGTGGTTCATGTGCACCAGATTCTCTTCGGGACTCAAGCGATACGCCGAATGTCCCCAGTAGCCATTGGCGAAAAGCCCCAGTCTTCCCGCTTTGACAAACTCCTCAAGCTTCCCCTTGACCGCCTCCAGATGGGTGGCAGAGTTGTGGTAGGGGCGAGTACTCCACAAATCTGCCTCTGCGGCGGCCTTGGAGAGATCGGCATTGAGCGCGGAGGTGATATCAACAAAATCAAGCGAATGGAGATGATAATAGTGGACGACATGATCTTGGACGAATAGCGAGAGGGTGACGAGATTGCGGATGATCTCGGCGTTGTGCGGTATTTTGATCTCGTATGCATCCTCTACCGCGCTGATCGAGGCACGATAGTGGACATTCGTACATACTCCGCAGATGCGCTGAGCGATCAGTCCCGCATCACGCGGATCACGCCCTTTGAGGATCGTCTCGATCCCACGAAAAAGCTGACCGGAAGCCCACGCTTCAGTGACAATATTATTCTCATCGATCTCTACTTCGATCCGCAAATGTCCCTCAATTCGGGTAATCGGGTCAATTACAATTTTTTTAGTGTTTTTCATTTGTATCTCTCCTTCGAGAGGAGCGAACTCCTCCTAAATTCCTTTCACTAAAGCTACGGCTGTCGCCGAGAATATCATTTTTCATTTTCAACTTCCAATTTACGGTTATTGGCGTAGCTGTCAAACGCGATTTTCCCCTGACCGCAGGCGAAACATCCGTGACCCGCCTGCACAGGCCAGCTCGTCCCTTCATTGAATTTCACCAGTGAGCAGTTGAGATCGGCGTACGGACCCTTGCATCCCATCTCAAAGAGGCACCACCCTTTTTTCGCCCCCTCATCGCCCCACTCAAGGACAAACTCCTCCGCATCATAGTGACCGCGCCGTTCACAGTTGTCATGGACACGGAAGCCGTATGCCCATTCGGGGCGGTTGCGGCTATCGAGTTTCGGAAATTCATCAAACATAATGTATTGCAACAGTGTTCCGACGATATTGATGGGATTGGTCGGACAGCCGGGGAGATTGATGATGTCGTTACGCTCTAGCGCTTCGGCTACACCGACGGCACCCGTCGGATTGGGCGCGGCAGCGACGACACCGCCATCATAGGCACACGATCCTACCGCGATCACCGCTACGGCATCCTTGGCAACACGACGAAGCAGATCGATCCCCGTCTCCCCTTTCGGTCCAATGCGCAAGAACTTCCCATCGAGCCCCAAAGGCACCGCCCCCTCGACGATCAAAAGATATTTCCCGCTGTCGTTATGGAGTATGCTCTCCAACACCGATTCTGATTGATCCCCCGATGCCGCCATCAACAACTCATGATAATCGAGTGAAATATATTTGAGGATCAGATCATCCACTTTGGGGTGGGAGGTTTTGATAAATGCCTCCGAATTGCCTGTACAGTCGGAGAGTTCGAGCCAAATGATCGGGATTTTGTTGAGCTGCATCACCGCCTCATTGACACTCTCTTCAAACTGCGGATGCAGGTGCATCGATGCGGTGATCATCGAAACCCAGCGGTTAAATTCGCGGCTCATCTCGAACGATTTCAACGCCTCATGAAAATTCTTAGGATTGAGTTGATTGAGCGGATGAAGACGGTTGTATTTTTCGATCCGCGCGCGCACCTTTTCCAACTCTGCCGCCTGAGCCGCCGCTGCTTTTTCGGCCTTCAACCGCGCCGCCTCTTGGGGATCGACCGGGGTAGCTTCTATAATGGCACAAATATCCTGTTTGCACCGCCCGCAGGTACGCCCCGCTTTTGAGTGCTCTTTGAGCTCGCCAAACGATGTCACCGCATTCTCTTTGATGATCTCGACCAGCTCCAGCTCATGCACCCCCTCACAGCTGCAGACGAGTCTTCCATATTTGGACATCAGACGGTTCGAGTAGAGATAAGAGGCATCAATAGGCGCATCGGTCTGTATCAACTGCTTCAAAGCCAATAGATCAATATTGGTGTTGATCCCGATAAACCGCTTCAAACGATCATGGTTGACGATGTACTGATCGATCCGATCCCTATGAGAGATCAAAATCGTTTCATTCCCACTCTCCTTGGGGTCAAAATCAGTCGCCGTGACATCGGCGAACAAAAACGATCCCACTTTGAGTCCGTCGATAGAGACCTCTTCGCTGAAAGTTTTGCTCTCGTCGCCTAGGAGATTGGCAATCGCGACATCTGCTTGCAGTGTGCACTCCTTGACCCGTCCGGCGATAAATTCTCCTGCGCGAAGCTGTGCCGCCTCGCCGACGCAGTAGATATTTTCATCCGAAGTACGCATCCTCTCATCGACCAAAATACCCTTGCTGCATTCGAGTGTTTCCCGTGCATAAGCAATATTGGGATCGATCCCGACCCCGAAAATAAGAAACGGATTTGAAATTTCGCGCTGAGAGGTGATGAGCCTGGTGATGGTATTTCCGGATATCTCCTTGCCTATGATCTGATCATTGAACTGAATACGGACTCGTTTGTCGGCTTCAAAAATCCCTTGGATCAGCGCAAGAGCCTCACGGCTGATCACTTCGGAGTAGAGATAGTTTTTGCGCACCAGCAGAGTGATACTCTGCGGGGCATCACTTCGCATGAGCGTATCGAGTAGCTCCAGTGCGATAGGTCCTGCCCCGACGATCACCACATTTTTGCCGACCATTCCCTGAGCGATCCGCTCGCAATCACCCTGGCTTCTAAAGGTTGCGGCATTCTCGATCCCTGAAATATCAAATAGCGATTTAGGAACCGATCCCGTCGCAAGAATCAGCTTGTCATAATGAAACGCGGCGCGTTCACTGAAAACGCGTTTGCTATGAGGATCAATCGAGATGATTTTTTGATCCAATTCCAGTTTTACATTAGGATGAAGCTCCAACGCTATCATATCCGCACGGTTACCGCCTTCTAATAGTTTGCACAGATGAATGCGGTCATACGGAGGATGTTTCTCCTGTGAAACGATCACCACCTCTAGCTCCGAAGCTCTCTCCATTAGAGAATTGGCGATATAGACAGCCGCGATCCCGCCTCCGACAATAACGATACGCATGATCTACTCCTCACTCTTACTTTGGATTTTAGCAGATTTTTTAGCAGCCGTATATGCTTCACGGCTTTGCCTGCAAGCATCTTCCCAGACAAACCACTGCTCATTGGCTCCATCTGCAGCTACTGCTGATAACTGTTTTTTTTCGCTTTGCCGCAACGCCTCCTCAGGTTTGGGGCAGGCACGGACACACTCACCGCAGTAGATACAGAGCCAAGGGTTATAGCGGTACTCTTTCTCCCCCGCCTCATGCTGAAAAAAGAGGATCGCCCCGGGAGGGCATACCTTCTCACATTTATCACAATAGATACATGCCTCATGGTCATGCTCGATCAACCCTCGATAGCCGCTCGGCAAAATAATCTCTTCAGCGGGATATTGAAGTGTGCGGATCGGTCTAAAAAGGTTCAAAAATGCTTCTAGCATAGAGGAAAACATAACCGTCTCCTATTTCGCCGTGCAGGACATACACGGATCAAAAGAGGCGAGAATAGCAGGGGCATCGGCATATTCAGAGCCTTTAAACACCTCCATCATCGCAGGAATGGCCGAAAAGGTCGGAGTTTTGATCCGAACACGATCCAGCATATTCTGACCGCTCCCCCGCACCAGATAAAAAAGCTCTCCGCGCGGAGCCTCGACGCGAATCACCGCTTCGCCGTTGGGTTTTCCTTTTGCCTTCTCTTGGATTTCTCCTACTGGGAGATTTTCGATGATATTTCGGCATATTTCTATCGAGTTGACGATCTCTCTGAGACGGACGAAGTTACGCGCATGGATGTCTCCTGTGGATTCGAGGATCATTTTGTATCCGATCTCTTCGTAGGGGAAATCGCTCGTCTCAGCGCGAACATCGGTTGCCAGACCCGCCGCCCGAGCCAACGGTCCGAGTGCATTATAGGTATAGGCGTCCTCCAAGCTCAGCACCCCTACCCCTTTGTATCTGAGTGAGAGCGACCAGTTGTTGTCAAACAATCCTATTAGAGTATCGATTTTTTCTGCGAGCAATCCGAGATTTTTGCGGATCAGAGCGCTTAGCTCGGAGGTCAGATCACGGTTCACTCCGCCGATGGAGATATAATCAAACTGGATGCGGTTCCCGCTGATCGCCTCTTGCACCTCCATAATCAGTTCCCGATCCCCCATGATCTGCATAAACAGCGCTTCAAATCCTGCATTCTCCGCCGTGTGGGCAAGACAGAGCATATGCGAGTGGATACGATCGAGCTCCACCATCAGCATCCGCAGATATTTGATCCGATCATTGGCTTCATATCCCAGCAGTTTCTCGGCGGCGAGAGTATAAGAGAGGGTGTGGGTGATAGCGCACAGCCCGCAGACACGGGCGACGACATACCCCACCTGTTTGAACTCAAAACTGCGGGTACACGCCAGCTCGACACCGCGATGGACGAACCCGACATCGGCATCGACACCGATGATCTTTTCATTTTCACACTCAAATTTAAACCGTATCGGCTCCAGCAAAGAGATATGCTGTGACCCCAGAGGGATTTGGATCGTTTTTTTCATGACTCCCCCCTGAGCGGATGAGGCAGAGAATCGGGATCCAGATAGAGCCCTCTCTGCGCCCCATCCACTTTCAATCCAAACATATCGACGATCTCCCGCTCTCCCATGATAGCTGATGGGATCAAACTCACGATTGAAGGAACAGCGGTTTCATAATCACTCAGAGCATAATAGATCACAATCTCATCTTTGACCCCATATCGGGAAAAAATCCATTGAAGCTCGATCTTCCCGCCTCCCAGATCGATCCCGTTGACACTCAAAAAGTGCCACTCTTTGGGGAGATAAAACGCTCCGATCTCATTTAGCAGTGCCGGAAGCGTTGTTTCAATTTTTCTCATTTTGTCCCACCTTTGCTGCCATATTGAGGCGGCTGAGTCTGTTGTGTATCGTCTCTATTGCACCGAAGAGTTTGAACGGTTTTTCGATCTCTTTGCTTTTAGTCTCCAATATCTCCAATGCCCTTGCCACTGCATCGATGATGAGCTGCGGCGAGGAGGCGCATCCGGGGACATAGACATCGACGGGAATATAGCGGTCGATCCCATCCTCGACATTGTACATCCCCCGAAACACACCACCCGTCGCCGTGCACGATCCCACCGCCACCACCACTTTGGGTTCCGGGATTTGAGAGTAAAGCTCGACGAGGCGCTCACGGGAGCGGTAAGTTACCGGACCTGTTACAAGAAAAATATCAGACTGCTTTGGATTTCCGGTATTGATCACCCCGAAACGCTCCAGATCATATTTTGGGGCGAGTGCGGCTAGGATTTCAATGTCACAGCCGTTACAGCTCCCTGCATTGTAGTGGAGTACCCACGGTGATCTTTTCCGAAAAGAGCTGAAAAATTTCATAACACTACCACCGCGAGATTGATAACCGAAAAAGCCATCGCTGTCATAGAGACGATTTTCACCATTTGAAGGGTGCGGACACGAGCGGTTGCGTTATCCGCGAGATTGACAAGCAAAAAGACCCCCGCGACCAAAAGCATCCCCGCCCAAGAGGAGTCTCCGCCAAAGAGGTAAACAAAGCTGTAGATAAAGATATATTCGAGAAATCGGGACATATACAAAAACTCATAAAATACCCCGCTGTATTCGACCTCCACCCCTCCGACAATCTCTTGATGCGCCTCACCGACATCAAACGGTGATTTTTTCACTTTGATCGGGACGATCACCAACAATGCGGCAAACAGCAGCGGCAGCTGAGTCAAATATCCGCCCGTTTTTAAAATCTCGGCGATCTCAAAACTCCCGCTCACCAGATAGAACCCCACCGAAACAAAAATCAGTATCGGCTCATACGCCACCACCATCAACAGTTCACGATTTGACCCCAAATGCGAATAGACCGAGCGGACGCTGTAGCCCGCCACGACAAGGAGGAGCTGAGCAAAAAGGTGCAAAAAAATGATATAAAGGAGATTCCATCCCAAAAAGATCGCCGCGACACTCAACCATAAAACAAAAAAGTGAGCGATTGCAAGGAGGGCATGCGGAGCATGGATGATCAATGTCCGCTTATCGAGGAGCTTGAACATATCATAAAACGGCTGCAGGAAAGGCGGTCCCTGACGCCGCTGCATGCGGGCACGAAGCACCCGCTCTCCTCCATAGAGCAATCCGCCCAAAATAGGAGCCAAAATGATCCAGATCCAGATCATGACAATGCTCCGACCGCTGCGACGCCGACAAAGAGGAGAAAAAATAGGCGATAGATCCGCCGCTCAAGTCCTTCGGACGGTTTGAAGTAGATCAATGCAGAATCAAATAGCTCTTTCTCCCCGCAATGGTACGGAGATATTCGATCATAACGATCCATTTTTTGCATAATCGCAGGAAGCGCAAAAACAAAAAGTATCGGCACTGCCAATATTACGATGAAAATATTGTGCTGCATCATCATATATCCGACAGCTCCAAAAATGATCAAAAAACTCAACATCATCAACGGAATATTAAATCCGGCAGCGATTGGCTCTGCGTGCGTGTGCAGAGTATCTGACGGGGCAGAGAGAAGTGCGGAGGCGACTTTAAAATAAAGCAGCACCATCAATGCGCTTCCGACTACCAGCGCCGACAAAACCATCAAATAGATCGGCTGCTCTTTGAGCAGCGACGCCACAGCGCTGATCGCAAAGAGTTTTCCCATAAACAGACCAAACGGAGGAAGCGTCAAGGAGACAAACCCAAAAAGGATAAATCCGACCGTTTGAGGCGATCGCGTCACCATCCCTTTCATCTCTTCGATATTTTTAGCGTGGTGCTCCCGCTCCAATACTCCTGCCGCAAGAAACAGCAGCGCTTTAGAGAGGGCATGAAACAACATCAATGCCATTGCCAGCGCAACCCCTTCCTCCGTTCCGATCGAAGCCAGCGCCATCATCAACCCCAGCAATGCCACCGTGGAGTATCCCAAGATCTCTTTGAATACTGACCGCGAGAGCGCCAGATACGATGCAGCGACAAACACCAGTGACCCAATGAGCGAGATCATCTCTCCGACCATACTTAGCGCCAATATAGGGGAGAGTTTGAGTATCAGATAAGGGGCGATTTTGACCATCGTCGCCGAATGCAGCATCGCACTCACCGGAGTCGGCGCCACCATCGCCCCTAGCAGCCACCCCTCAAATGGGATCGATGCCCCCTTCACAAGAGCCGCCATCGAAAGAAGCGCAACAGCCAAAAATACCATTCCGCCCGAGTTTTGCAGCAATAGATCAAACATTATCGTATCATATCCATAAATTGCGGCCAATGCCCCCAGCAAAATCACCACCCCTCCTATCTGATTCATCCAGAGGGCTTGGAGGGCATTGCTGCGGCTTATCTCATCCCCCCTGAAAGCTATCAACAGATACGATGCGAGTGTCGTCATCTCGAACAGAAAGAAAAAGAGGAGCATTGAGTTGGCAGCCACGATGAGATTCATTATCGAAAGAAAAATGAGCAGCGCCCCGACAAAAAGGCGCTTTTTAAGCGGAGAGACCGGTTCATCCTCCATATACTTCACGGCATAAAGCACGATAATGCCCCCAACCCCATTGATGATCAAAAACATAAACTTCGAAAGCCCATCCACCACAATCTCCGCAGATCCCGCTTCAGGAACGATAGATTCGATATATCCGTACAGCAGCAGCTGAAGTGCGGCAAGTCCCATCACTTTGAAATGATGGAACCGTTTCCCCTGGTAGAGAAAAAAGAGCAGAAGCACAATGTCGGCGATCACAAGCAATCTGTTCAGGGTGGGAGAGAGGGAAAATGTTATCGGCGTTGATGATTGATACAAATAAAGAGCGCAGCCGCTCAAGACCCCCAGCGCCACCACACTTATCATAGAGTGTGTACGATGGCTAGGCACAAAAAGGATCAACAATGCAGCAAGTATCGGAAGTGCAAAAATGGTTAACACCATATTTTATCCCTCATCTGAGATAAAAAATTATAGCGCAAAAGGGTTACATTAGTGTTACAAAAACACCCTTTATTCTCTGCCAAGTGTTACAGCCCC
>DZAQ01000154.1 GCA_022729615.1 Sulfurovum sp. | reverse complement strand
TGAAAAATATTAAAGCCTCTTCCTATCTGTTCGTACTCATCGCGGTTTTTCTCACGGCAAGTTTTGTGGGGTATAAACTCCTTCATTATCATATCAGTACCGACCAAGATCAAGCCACGAAAATACTTTTCTATGAGATCAGAAATCACACATCCCATGTTTTGACAAAGCTCTTTAGCGAGTACAATACCCAAGAGGGGCAACTCCTCGAAAAACATAAAACTGTTCTTGAATATATGAAGAGTAGAGATCTGAATGTGAGTTTGGATGCAATACACGGGATGATCAACGAAGGACACGCGGACAAGCCCTACAATATCTATATCACGGATAAAAATCTGGTGATCCAAAATACAACTTATGCTCCCGATAAGGGATTTGATCTGAGTTTTGCCAAGAAGACCTTTGAGCTGCACAAAGCTGACAATACTATCGGCTGCTCACTGCCTATCCATGAGGATTCGAGCAGTCAGTTTTTTGGCTTCACGGATTCTTATCTCGCCAAAAACGGCGATGAGAGAGCGGCTATTTTGCAGATAAGCTATCTCTACAAGAGCGCTTCAGACGGTCTATCGGAGCTGCAAAATCTTATCAATAAAAATCTAACTATTGTCAACATAAAGGCATATGGGATCGATAGCACGGGTTATATTTATGATATCATCTTGAAAGAGAGTGACAAATCCCATGATGCCAATGCGTCCCTCAAGCCCGATCCCAAAGAGATCGTAGCTACGATGAAAGATGGTCATGACGCCTTGCTGCGTATGAAAAATTTTGAATTGATACAAAACAAATATACCAAAGGCGGCAAACACTACCGTGATATGCAATTGGTCGTAGATAGCGCTCTGTATAAAGACATCAAAGTGCTTTATAATGTACTGCTCGATGAGAGTGAATACTACGACCGTCTGAACAGGCTCAATATAGTGATGATCTTCTTGTCGATCGCGGGCGTTCTGGGGATCATTTTTGCCAACAAAATGCGAAATGAAGAGAGCAGGCTCTCAATGCAAGATCAGTTCGTGCAAAATGTCATGCATGAGATCAAAACACCTTTGAGTATCATCACCCTCAACAATGAACTCAGGGGACTCAAATACGGAAAAGATCCTTATGGCGAAGAGATAGAGGGCGCATTGGGTGTTTTGCATAACTCATATAGCTCAATGGGCTTTGTCGTGACCAAAGATAAAATAGTCTATGAGTCCGAAATGCTTGATCTGGGGAAAATCGTGAAAGAGCGCATAGACTTTTTTCAGATTATCGCAAGGGCAAACGAAAAGTTCATCGATCAAGCCATAGAAAGCAATTGCAGCGTAAAGATGTCGAGGGTAGAGCTGATGCGCCTGATCGACAACAATCTATCTAATGCCGTCAAATACTCCACGCCCGGCTCCCATATCACCGTTACGCTTAACGACGGTCTGCTCACATTTCATAATTTTGGCGAACCTATCATCGATAAAGAGAAAATATTTCATCACTACTTCAGGGAGAACACTACCGTGGGCGGCTACGGTCTGGGTCTAGGCATCGTCAACGAAATAGCGAGGAAGCATCATATCGAAGTAGAAGTGCGATCGGATGCGTCGGGCGAGAATATTTTTGCATATCGCTTCAAATGTCATAAAAATATCACATCTTGATTGTATAATAGTTGTTATGAATATATTACTGCTTGAAGATGATGTGGCGCTGAGTAGAGCCATCAAAAGAGTTTTGGAATTGGATCGGCACACTGTAACCGCCTTGGGTGACGGAAATAGTGTGCTCGAATCATTGGATGTGGAATATGATCTTTATATTCTCGATATCAAAGTGCCTCATATCTCAGGTCTGGAACTTTTGGAACTCATAATGGCTCAAAACAAATTGGCAAAGGTTATCATTATTAGTGCCAATACAGACACCATATCACTGCAGAGCGCTTATGATCTTGGCTGTGTTGATTATCTCAAAAAGCCCTTTTATATCATGGAACTTCGGGCGAAAATCAATCGTCTCAACAATACAAGACACCATCTGCTCTCAAGCGTTCGATTTAAGTCTGATGATCTCATCCTGACCAAAAAAGAGAAAAGACTTCTTGTTTTGCTTTTGGAAAACAAAACATCCGTCGTAACCTATGGGATGATAGACGAGAGTGTGTATAAAAACAAATCAATGAGCATGATGGCTCTAAGGACATTGGTGCGGCGATTGAGGGCAAAATTGGCAGACGATATCATACAAAATGTTTCTGATCAGGGATATACTGTCTCAATAGACAATCATAGCCGCGGGTCAAATACTCTCTTGAGCATTAAAGAGTTGGCAGAGGAAAATGATCTGCTCAAAGAAGAAAACAGGAGGCTCAAAGAGAGATCATCCATTGATCCGCTCACAGGCTTGTATAATCGAACAAAGATCAATGAAATATTTGCATACGAACAGCAGCAATTCAAGAGGCACAAGGAGCCGCTCAGTGTGGTAATGTTGGATTTGGATAATTTCAAAGTGATCAACGATACCTATGGACACAATGTGGGAGATAATTATCTCAAGGAGATCTCACGAGTACTTAGCGGGTTTTTCCGCGCATCAGATACGATCGGACGCTGGGGCGGAGAGGAGTTTATCGTTTTGATGCCTGGAACATCTCTGGATGAATCCAAAGAGATCGCGTTGAAGCTGCGAGAGAGGATCAACGCGATCGATTGCCCTAGAATAGGTCTTCAGACAGCATCGTTTGGAGTGGCTGCTCTCCACGAAGAGGATACGCTAAAAAGTTTTGTTCATCGTGCCGACCAAGCGCTTTATGCGGCAAAAACCAATGGAAAAAATAGGGTGGAGGTTTCGGT
>DZAQ01000037.1 GCA_022729615.1 Sulfurovum sp. | reverse complement strand
CGACTAGCCCACTTAACAAAAAATATTACCCATCTTCTCGGTGCTTGCACTTGAAGCACTCAAACACCTCTTTGCCGCGGAGTGTTTTTTTGCCCATTGTGTATGAGCATTGTGGACATTTTTTGTCGGTTGGCTCGAAGTTGGCGATGAATTTGCACTTTGGATAGTTGGTACACCCAAAGAATTTGCCGCGTTTTCCGCTTCTCTCTTGGAGTTTGCCTCCGCATTCGGGGCATGGGACGCTTATCTCTTTGGGCGGGGTGAGCGGTTTGGCGTTTTTGCATTTTGGGTATGCAGAACAGGCGAGAAACTTGCCGCGTTTTGAATCTTTGATCACCATGGGTGCGCCGCATTTATCGCAGATTTCATCTGTTGCTTCAGCTTTCGGAGCCTCTTCGCCTTTGGTATTTTTGGTGTATTTGCAGGTTGGGAAATTGCTGCACGCGATAAACTCCCCATACCGACCCTTTTTGAGCAGAAGCTCACTCCCGCATTCTGGACACTTTTCGCCTGTGGGGATCGCAATCTTTTGTGTTTGAATCTCTTTTTTGCCACTCTCTATCTTTTGCATGAATGGTCCGTAGAAATCAGACAATACCTTCTGCCAATCCTCCTCGCCTTCGCCGATCTTATCAAGAGTCTCTTCCATTTCGGAGGTAAAACCGCTATCAACAATTTCAGAAAAATGTTTTTCAAGAAGTTCGGTGACACTGAATGCGATCTCTGTCGGATGGATGCGTTTTGATTCGATCTCGATATATTGGCGTGTTTGAAGTATCGTGATAGTCGGTGCATAGGTGCTGGGACGACCGATGCCGACTGATTCGAGTTTTTTGATCAAGCTTGCTTCGTTGTAGCGAGGCGGCGGCTCTGTAAAATGCTGCTGCGGTTTGATCTCATCAAGCGAGGCGCTGCTGTCCCGTATGAGGTTTGGGAGCAATTTGTCTTTTTCGTTGTAGCCGGCGACTATATAGAAACCATGAAAGAGGAGTTTGCGTCCGGATGCTTTGAAGGCTGTTTTTGCGCCTTTGAAGATGATGGTCTGAGATTCGATATCGGCATCGACCATTTGACAAGCCAAAAAGCGATTGTAGATAAGCGTATAGAGTTTCAGCTCGTCACTGCCAAGCCAATTGGCTGCGATTTTAGGGGTAAACTCTACCATTGTGGGGCGAATCGCTTCATGCGCCTCTTGCGCTGCTTTTGCCTTGGTGAGGTAGTTTCGCGGTTTTTCGGGTAAGTATTTTTCGCCATAGGCGCTTTTTATATGGTCTCTAGCCGCGAAGATCGCCTCTTTTGCCAGATTGAGGCTGTCTGTTCTCATATAGGTGATCACTCCCGCAGTTCCCTGATCTGTCTTGACCCCCTCATAGAGTTTTTGGGCGATCATCATAGTTTTTTTGGGCGGAAATCCTAGCTGTGTCGAAGCGCTTTGCTGAAGCGTAGAGGTCATAAAGGGGGGGGAGGGTTTTGTCTTGCGGAGCGTCTTTTCGATCGAATCAACAATGAAATGCTCACTTTTCGCCGCCGAAACGATAGCATCTGCCATGGCTTCATTTTTGATAGAGAGTTTTTCGAGTTTTGTGCCCTCAAACTCATAGATAGAAGCCTCAATCGTCTGCTCAAAAAGAGCCTCTATGCTCCAATACTCTTCGGAGACAAATGCCTGTATCTCGCGCTCTCTATCGACTACGATTTTGAGTGTGGAGCTTTGGACGCGTCCTGCCGAGAGACCCTTTTGGATCTTGCTGGCAAGGAGCGGAGAGAGTTTGTATCCAACTATCCTATCAAGCAATCTTCTGGTTTGCTGGGCATTGATACTGTTCATATCAAGTCGGCGAGGGTTTTCGAGTGCATGCTTGATGGCGCCCTTGGTGATCTCGTGGAAAACGATCCTTGGCAGCGACTCAGGCTCTTTGCCGATCGCCATAGCGATATGATAGCCGATAGCCTCTCCCTCTCGGTCTTCGTCGGTCGCGATATAGATGGTTTGCGCCTCTTTGGCGAGCGCTTTGAGCTCTTTGACTGTCTGCGCAGAATCGCGAGGGATAGAGTATTTTGGAATAAATTGACCGTTCTCATCGATATCGATACCAAAATTATTTTTGGGAAGATCGCGGATATGTCCTTTGGAGGCCACTACCTTGTACTCTTTCCCTAGGAAATTATTGATAGTTCTCCCTTTTGCCGGTGACTCTACGATGATAAGATTTTTCATTCTACTCTACTGCTTCTTTGTAATTTTTTGCCATTGTAACACAAAAGTAAAGAAAACCCTATATAATGTTTGCAAGAAGCGAAGCGCGTGAAGGGAAATGTGAAGTGTGTGCAATATTCGGCATCATAGGAGAGTATGAGCAAAAAGAGGCGATGCGTGCATTTGAGCTTTTGCGGCACAGGGGAGTGGATGGAAGCAGCTATATGGCGGAGTGTGGGCTCTTTATGGGGTCGCACCGTTTGGCGATCACGACCTATGGAGAGCCGATGGCACAGCCGTTGGTAAGCGAGTCCACTCTATTGCTCTTCAATGGAGAGATATATAATTACAAAACACTTGCTGCGGAGCTAGGAAAAGAGGAGGCAAGCGAAGCCGAAGTGCTGCTCATGGGGTACCGCCGCTGGGGGAGAGAATTGCCTAGCCGTATCAACGGAATGTATGCTGTCGCTATCTGGGACGGGGGGAGGCTTCTGCTCTTTCGCGACCCTTTTGGGAAGAAGCCGCTCTTCTATCGATTTGAAAATGGGGTTTTTAGTTTCGCGAGTGAGAGCAAGGCACTGGTGCGAGATGGCGACAGGATGGATCCCGAAGCGATCCCTTGCTATCTCAGCTATCAAGCCCCATTGGCTCCGAGAACCTTCTACGCGGGCATCCGGCAGCTTGGAGCCGGGGAGATGCTTGTGTATGATATGAAAACGATCACTTTTTCACAAACTTACTCTCCACTGAAAGCGCCTCGACTCCACCAGAGGGAGACGGAAATAGTATCTCTCATTGAAAATGCCCTCAAAGAGGCAGTGCGTCTGCGGATCCCGCAAAAAGTCCCCTTCGCCGCGCTGCTTTCCGGCGGTATCGACTCCTCCCTAGTCGCTGCGATGGCTGCGAAAGAGGGGGCGGTCGCAACCTATTGCATAGGCTATGAGGGGCATGAAAAATATGATGAACGAGGGTATGCCAGGGAGGTTGCGGCGCACATCGGTTCGGCGCACAATGAAGTTATCTTGACAAAAGAGGGATTTTTCGAGAGCATCAATGAGTTATTAAATGTTCTTGATGAGCCGTTGGCGGATCCCGCGGCTATCCCGCTCTATTTTCTCATGAAGCGCATTGCCAAGAGCGGATACAGGGTTGTTTTGACAGGAGACGGCAGCGATGAGCTTTTTATGGGCTATAAGAGATATTATGAGTTTGCCGATATAGAAAAAGGCGCCCGGTTGAAACATACAAATTGGCTTACTAACTACTTTCGCTCCAACTTTTCGCCCAACAAAGAGTGGGAGTGGTATAAGCGGGTATTTGAGGGGAGCCTGCTCTTTCGGGGCACGGCAGAGATCTTCACGGATTTGCAGCAAAATAGAGCGCTGCGCCAGAATATACGGGACAATAACTCATTGACGGCTATCGAGCCGTACCGCAGGGAGTTTGAGAAGAGCGGGCGAAAAGATGCGGCGGATTGGTATAGTTTTTTGGATCTCAAGATTTTGCTTGGAGAGGTGTTTTTGAAAAAACTTGATAGGGTCAGTATGGTCAATGGGATCGAGGCCCGTACCCCATTTTTGGATAGAGGGGTTGTAGAGATCGCATTTGGGATCGACGGCAAAACTCGTATGGGGGAGACACCAAAACATCTTATCAAAAAATTAGCCGCCAGCTATCTCCCGCCAACCATTATCCATAGAAAGAAAAAAGGGTTCAGCACACCCTATCTGGAGTGGCTTTTGGAGGAGAATGGCTTGGGGGTGATCGAAAGAGTACAAAAAGAGCGGGGTATTTTCCATGAGGAGCAGATGCGCTTCTACCTTGAAAAGGCGAAACAGGGACACTTTAAACAGCATATTTTCTCGCTTTATATGCTTTGCAAATGGCTTGAAACAAAGGAGGGGGAGTCGTGAAGGCGCTATGCGGGATAGATGAGGCTGGGCGAGGTCCCCTTGCCGGACCGCTTGTGATCGCCGGCGTGGTGCTTGAAAATAGAGTTGAGGGGCTTGCGGATTCGAAAAAGCTGAGTGAAGCAAGACGAGAAAAGTTGTATGATCTCATTGTCGCATCTTCACGCTGCCACATCGTACTCTTTGAGCACTGGCAGATCGATGCGGAGGGTATCTCTGCCTGTTTGCGCGACGGATTGGAGCAGATCAAATCCTCACTGCAGGGGTATGCCTATCTCTATGACGGCAATACGAGTTTTGGCGTCGCGCAGATCGAGACGATGGTCAAAGCAGATGCCAAGATCGCCGAGGTGAGCGCGGCAAGTATAGTGGCGAAAGTGACACGAGATAGGATAATGAACGAGCATGCGCTCCTCTATCCGGAGTACCGATTTGACAAACACAAGGGGTATGGTACCAAAGCGCATATCGAGGCGATGCGGCGATACGGCAGATGTGCGATCCACCGCAAAAGTTTTTGGGTCAAACAGTTGGACGAACCGACACTCTTTTAGAGCGCTGATTTGCCGTTGACCTTGAGATTGCCTTGTTTGAATTCGAGATCAAATATCTTTTTATTCTCTTTGGTGTTGGGTGTAAAGAGCAGGGATGCCAAAGTAAAATAGGGCTGCTTTTGCAAAAGCTGATAGAGTGTGTCAGAAAATTCTATATGCGCCGTAGCGTCAATGCTGCCCAGTAGAGCCGCAGGATTTTCTCCAACCTGCGCAATATCTATATTTTTATCGATTGTGACGATGGCATTTGCGTTGAAGCCATCAGAGAGAGTGCCGCTGTCGCCTTCTGCGTATTTTTGGAGCGCCAACTCATCGAGGCGTAGAGTGATACCGTGCGAAAGGAGTGCATTGAGCGCTTTTTTGTAGCCTTCCGTATCATTTTCATCGAGTCTGTCCATCGTCTCAATAGCAGCGATCGAGATGTTGCTGAGTGTCGCTTTGCTTTTGAATCCTTCGAGACGAAAGGCTCTTTGCGGCTCTGCGATTTCTGCTTTTGCGAGTTCGAGTTGAACAGTCGAATGAGAGAGATTGTTTTCAACCTCTCCGACAGATTCGAAATGAACTCCTTTGAGGGAGGCACTACTGCCGTTTGTATCCGAAAAACCTATTGACTCTATCTCTTGTTTGGATTTGAACTCATAGGGCGTAGCGCCATCGTTTTTGTAATTGCCGGCAAGATTGATCATGGAGAGTTTGCCGCCGCTTTTGGCAGAGAGTGCAAACTCTTTGATGGTGTTTGTGGAAGATGTGACGGTGTCGGCATCGTATGTTCCGCTAAATGTGAAGCCTTTGCTGACGAGAGTGACGGGATCTGCTGTGACTTCGAAGGTGGTATCGATATCTTTGAGATAGCCATCAAAAGTGGTGAGAAGTTTGTTGATATCTACATGGGCGAGAAATATCTTCTGTGCGATAATCTTCTCTAATATCTTTTTCCCCTCTTGATCCGCATCTTGGACAAGTGATGGGGGAAACGCAGCCGGATAGAGTTCAACGGAGATGGCGCTGGAGGCGCTTTGAAGATATGTCAAGTCAACACCGACCTTCAATCCTTTGAGCGCTTCTGCCTCCTCTTTGGAGATATTCATATTGTGTGATTGCAGATAGCGGGAGATCTTGTCGGGGTCGGCATAGTGAATAGTGAAATGCTCTTGTTTCGCCTCACTCTTTCGATCTTCCACTGCAAAACCATTTTGCTGGAGTATTTGAAGCTGATTATTGACTATGCCTTTGAGTTCATCGGCGACTTGCTGTGATCCGATCGTAAAATAGTATCCCGCCGCGCCGATAATGAGTGCAGCTATGAGGATGAAGAGTTTTTTCATTGTTATTCCTTATGATTTTGAAGTTGCAGAATTGCCGTAGAGCATTGTAAGATGCTCCATCTTTTTGCCCATGCCAAGAAGCGCCATATCGGCGAGCACAAGCGCCATCATCGCTTCGCACACGACGCTGCCCCGTATCGCCACACAAGGGTCGTGACGCCCTTTGAGTTCGCAGATGACCTCCTCGCCGGATGTGGTGATGGTGTGCTGCTGTTGGAAAATAGACGGTGTCGGCTTGAAATAGGTTTTGACAAGAAGCGTATCCCCGTTGCTGATGCCTCCCAAAACCCCTCCGGAGTGGTTGCTTGAAAAGCCATTTTTTGTGATAGCATCATTATTTTGCGAACCTCTCATTTGCGCCGCATGGAACCCCTCCCCGATCTCAACCCCTTTGGCGGCGTTGATCCCCATCATCGCTTCGGCAAGCAGGGCATCAAGTTTATAATACAGCGGTTCGCCTAGGCCGATCGGAACACCGGTCGCGCGCGTGAGGACTACACCGCCTACGGAGTCATGCAGACTCTTTGCCTGCAGTATCGCCTCCTCCTGAAGCGGCTCTGCGACAGGGTCAAGCGCAAACATTTTACTTGTTTTTGCATACTCAAAATCATACTTTTGGGCTTTGATGCCGTCAACTTCACAAATGCCCGAGGCGATTTCGATCCCGATCTGTCTCAGTATCAGCTTGGCGATAGCGCCGCCGGCGACTCTGGCAGCCGTCTCTCTGGCGCTTGAGCGGCCGCCGCCTCTGTAGTCTCTGATACCATACTTGTGATAATAGGTAAAATCGGCATGTCCGGGACGGAAAAGCTCTTTGACATTCTCATAATCTTTGCTTTTTTGGTTGGTATTGTAGATGACCATCGCAATCGGTGTGCCGGTACTTTGTCCCTCAAATACACCGGAGAGAATTTCTACCCTATCCTCCTCTTTTCTGCCTGTCTCAAGAGGACTCTTGCCCGGTTTTCTTTTGTCGAGTTCGTTTTGTATGAAGAGTTCGTCGATCCCCAGACCTGCCGGAACGCCGTCAAGGATGCAGCCTAATGCTTTGCCGTGGGATTCTCCAAAGGTTGTAAGTGTCAGTTTTTTGCCAAATGTATTCATGTTTGCAGTACTTTAGTTGATTTTTAATTTTTCTAGTGCGATAAATGCTGCTTTTTGCTGCGCCTCTTTTTTGCTCTTGCCCTGTGCCGTAGCGATGGTTTCTCCGCCCAGAAGTATAGCGATTTCAAACTCTTTTTTGTGGTCAGGACCGAAAGAGCGCAGAAGATCATAAGTCGGAGTGACCCCGTGGCTTGCCTGAGTAAGCTCTTGGAGCGCTGTTTTGTAGTCTTTGGAGAGCGACTGCAGATCAATTTTTTGATACGACTCGCCAAGAAGTTTGACAACAAAATCTCTCGCAGTTTCCAAACCCGCCTCCAAATAGATAGCGCCGACAAGCGCTTCAAAGGCATTGGAGAGGAGTGATGGCTTCTGTCTGCCGTCGTTATTCTCCTCAGCCGCAGAGAGATAGATGGCTCCGCCCAGTCCGATCTCTCTGGCAAGCAGGGTGAAACCGCCTTCATTGACAAGTGAAGCTCGAATTTTGGAGAGGATGCCCTCATCGGAGTCGGCAAATTTATGAAAAAGAAACTCGCCGACGATGAGGTCGAGCACAGCATCCCCGAGAAACTCCAGCCGCTCGTTATTGTAGGGCTTCTTAAAACTTTTGTGTGTCAGCGCCTCGATAATAAGTCTCTTATCTTTGAATATATATCCGATTCTCTTTTCAAGTTCTTGATAGGCTTCCAAACTCTCTCCCTTCTATTGTCTCTCTTTGAATTTCTCAGCTTCGGCTCTCGCGAGGAGGTCGCACTCTTCATTCTCTTTGTGTCCGGCATGTCCCTTGACCCAAGAGGCCTTGATCGTATGAACTTTGGCAGCTTCGATATAGGCTTGCCACAAATCTACATTTTTGACTTTGGCAAAATCCTTTTTGACCCAGCCCTGCAGCCACTCATTGATAGCTTTGACGACATAGCTGCTATCGGATACGATATGGACTTTGCAGGGCTCTTTAAGCATCCTGAGCCCCTCTATCACGCCCAAGAGTTCCATACGGTTGTTGGTCGTATGCGCCTCGCCCCCGCTGTAAGTTTTACGATTTTCTTGGTATTGTAAAATGCCGCCGTATCCGCCCGGACCTGGATTGCCGAGACTTGAGCCATCACAATAAAGAGTAATCTGTTTGAGTGCTTTTTTTTGCAATACTTTCCTCTACTTGTAAGGTGTGAAGCGCCAAACAGTTGGGGCATCTCGTGAAAGGAACCGGGAAACTTTGTTTGCATTTTTTGCACAAATAGCTAAAAAGCAAATCCCCCTCCTCGAAGCCGCTTATCCTTCCGGCGACCAATAAATCTATTGCAAAAATCCCGCTTTTTTCAGTCGGGAGATGGTTGAGATGACCTTTTGCGTAGTAGATAGCTTGTAGGCGTGAATCCTTGCTAATTATATCCAAATCAAGTTGGGAGTAGGGCAGAAACCACAAAATATCCAAAATAGAGTGAAGGGAGTGACCTTGGATCTGCTCCCATGCCTGTTGGGTGTTGAGGCGAAACAGCAGCGCCACGGTTGCACGATAGAGCGAAGGTTCTCCCTGCTGAAGCGTGATGAGTATCTCTGTTTTTTCTTCCGGAGCCATTTTTTTGTTTGAGGCAATTTTTTCAAAGTTCAAAAAAGACTCAAGCGCCCCGGTCTCTTCACCCAACACCCGAAGAGGCTCGATAATCTCTGAGGCTTTGTCGTATTCCCGCAGCAGCTCATAAACAATCCCGAGTTCATAAAGTATATGCGGTGAGCGCGGCCGTTTGCGAAGGATCTCAGCGAAGATGCCTCTGGCGCGCTCCAGAAATCCTGCACGCAGATAGGTTTGTCCAAGCCTCTCCATGAGATCATCTCTATCGATGAGATTGCCCGTATTTTTGATGAGATAGAGGTAGATATTGATCGCTTTGTGGTATTCGCCGCTATTTTCAAAGGCCTTAGCAAGCAGCGCAAGCGGCTTGAACATCGCCGTATCAAAGGGCATATTCGAAGTATCCAATGTGCACTCTGTGCTTTCAAACTTCTCAAGAAATTTGCGCAGTGTGCTTTTGTCTTTTTGTTGGCGATAAACCCCCCATCCATAGGTGAGTATCGAGATAATAAGGCTAAGTGCAATGATAATCAGAAGACTAAACAGCGGATCCCTATAGGAGGGGAGTATGCTATCCACACTGCTTCCTTGCCATAATGCTTCCTTGGGGTAATCTGAGCGCTCAAATATTTTGATAGGGAATAAAGAGCGCTATTTTAATGGTGTTCATTATATCCTATGCAGACCAATTTTTTGATGATGGTATGCTTTTTGGATGGATCATTTGGCTATAATTATATCTATGATAGAGAGCACATCCATAGAGTCACTCAGAAACAGTATCGACATCGTTGATGTAATAGGCAGTTATATTGAGCTCAAGAAAACAGGCGCCAATTTCAAGGCAAATTGCCCTTTTCACGGAGAGAAGACGCCAAGCTTTGTGGTAAGCCCATCCAAGCAGATATACCACTGTTTTGGATGCGGTGCAGGCGGCGACAGTATCAAATTTGTGATGGAGATAGAGAAGCTTAGTTATCCTGAGGCGGTCGAGAAACTTGCTTCCATGCATAATTTTACACTTCAATACACGCAAGGCGCCAGCGAGTATGACGGAGCAAAACGCATCCTTGAAGCCATCAAACAGTGGTATGTCAAAAATCTTGATTATAATGAAGCAGCAAGGCAGTATCTCCGCAGCAGAGGGGTGAGCGGCAGCTCTATCGAGGCATTTGAGA
This sequence comes from Sulfurovum sp., assembly GCA_022729615.1. Classification (GTDB taxonomy): domain Bacteria; phylum Campylobacterota; class Campylobacteria; order Campylobacterales; family Sulfurovaceae; genus SZUA-451. Next base: position 2,120 of record DZAQ01000037.1, on the reverse strand, counting down.
TAGGGTATGCGGGATCATCGCAAAGTGTCATCTCTTTTTTGCAAAACCAACATCTTCCTTTGCCGCAAGCGCAAGAGGCAGGGATTATCGCACGAGGTGAAAAAAATGAACTCTACGCGCGCCTTGTGGAGAGAATCATTTTTCCTATCCACTCGCCAAATGGCAGCATCGCGGGATTTGGGGGGCGCACGATGGGAAATCATCCCGCAAAGTATATCAACTCTCCCCAGACCAAACTTTTCAACAAATCGCGCCTCCTCTATGGCTATCACAAAGCAAAAGAGCGCATCTATGCCAACAAAAGAGTGATTGTTTGCGAGGGGTACCTTGATGTGATCATGCTTCATCAGGCGGGATTTGGCGAAGCAGTTGCGACGCTTGGAACCGCGCTGACCGCTGAACACCTTCCGCTTTTGCGCAGAGGGGAACCGCGCATCATTCTAGCGTATGATGGAGACAAGGCTGGAGTCGCTGCCGCACTCAAGGCTGCTCAAATGTTGAGTGTCGCAGGTTTTGACGGGGGTGTTGTGCTTTTCCCCGGAGGTCAAGACCCTGCCGATATGATCGCACAAGACAAAAGCGAAGAGGTCTCAAGGCTCTTGAGGACGGCAGCTCCGCTGATCCCGTTTGTGATAGAGACGATCGCAAGCTCTCATACTCTTGCCAATCCCAGAGAAAAAGAGGTTGCTTTTGGCGCTATCAAGCACTACCTTGCCTCTCTGAGCCCTATCATGCAAGACGCTTACACACAAACTGCGGCAACCCATCTGGGTATTTCTGCATCGCTTTTTTCCAGAGGGGCGATACATCAAAAAGCAAAAGAGCGAATAGTACAAAAAAAAGAGGATATCGCGCTTCTTGGAATTATCAAAACACTCCTGGAGAGACCTACTCTGATCGATGATGTGCTTGATGTGCTTGATAGCAGTATGTTCGGAGAGTATGAGCCGCTTTTGCTAGCACTGCTTCAAAGTGGGCAAAATCATCTGCAGCTCGATGGACTTATGATCGATGAGACGATCTGTTCTTTGAGCGAGGAGGAGCTCAAGCAGAGTCTTCTTTGGATTTTGAGCGGGTACTATACGCAGCAGTACCAATCGATCGCGAAAAACTCAAGTCTCTCTTACGAAAAAAAGAGTCACTACATGCGTAAAATAAAAACAGATATAATTCCGAGATTGAAAAAGGGGGAGTTGGTCGCGTATGAAAGCTTTGGCATTATTTAGCGGAGGACTTGATAGTATGCTGGCTATCAAGGCGATCGTTGATCAGGGGATCGAAGTGACAGCGCTGCATATCAAAACAGGGTTTGGCGGCACCAAGGATATCTCTGCTTTGATGCGGGAGAGGGCGCAGAGGGCAGGAGCGACACTTGAGATAGTCGATGTGCGGGATGAGTATATTCAGAAAATTCTCTTCAATCCAATCCATGGGTACGGCAAAAACTTCAATCCATGCATCGATTGTCACGGGTATATGTTTCGTGTGGCGAAGGGGCTGATGCCCAAGATGGGCGCCTCATTTTTGGTCACGGGAGAAGTGTTGGGACAGCGCCCGATGAGCCAGAGAGCGGATGCGCTCAAGCTTGTTGTCCGGTTGGCGGAGGATGAGTCAGATCATTTGATCGTGCGTCCGATGTCTGCCAAACTGCTCGAGCCGACCACTCCGGAGAAAGAGGGCTGGATAGAGAGGGAAAAACTCCATGATATCTCCGGCAGAAGCAGAGAAAAACAGCTTGCTTTGGCGAAAGAGTATGGCTGGGAGGATTATGAGAGCCCGGGCGGGGGGTGTTTGTTGACTGATGAGCACTTCAGTAACCGCCTTCGAGAATTTATTGACCATGACAGCCTTACGGTCGATGAGATAGATCTCCTCAAGTATGGACGCCACTTCAGACTCCCCAACGGCGCCAAGTTGATAGTAGGAAGAAACCATGAGGATAACGAGGCTCTCATGAAAACAACAAGCGACAAATACCTGCCTATAACACTCGATATAATCGGTCCATTTGCCCTGCTTGGACGCCATGCCACCCCCGAAGAGAGACTCCTTGCCGCCAAAATCACGCTTACCTATGCGCGAAGCAGCGCCAAAGAGCAGTATGGGGTTATGGTAGGAGA
>DZAQ01000153.1 GCA_022729615.1 Sulfurovum sp. | reverse complement strand
CCCCACTCAAATACCGAGATGACGCGAAACACTTCACATCCCGCCTCACCGGTCACGATCACGCCGCCGCATTGAGACCATGCGTGGGCTTTTATCTTTTTCGTATTCTCCTCCTCTTTGGCAACTCCTAGATAGAAAACACCCGGAATGCCTCGTTTTCGCAGCATTCTCTGAGCTACAAGCGATTGCGCGAGGCAGGCGCTCTCCCATGGGGTATGCGCGGCGGCTTGGGTGATCACTCTGCCGATTGCGCGCGCGGTATGCAGCTCTCGCTCAGAGAGGTTCATCGCTTTTGACCGGACAGGAGTGTGGATGAGATCTTTTGTAAGTGTTTTGAAGGAGATGGTCAATATCGCCAGACGCATCACTCCTAGTGTGCTGTACGCTTCGAGAAAGAGCTTTTTTTCTTCTGATGGGAGTGCGGTGAATTTTTTAAATTTCTGGATCATTATCGTATGAAAGCAGCACTGTAAAAATTATAAAAGCGCTTTGAGCGCTTTTCAATGCCTCGCAGTGATGGGTATTTGTCATTGCGAGCAAAGCGCGACAATCTACTTTTTAGAGGCGCACTATACATACATCATCGCTTCTGTTATAGAATTTTTGAAGTCAAAACCACTCTCCAAATCAAAAATATCTGAATTTCTAATAATCTCTTTTGTTGCTTCCATAACAATAATTATATCATAATCGAAATGATCTCATCGCGCGATGGGTGCGGCAATCCAAAAAGAGACTGCCATGACCTGAAGGTCTCGCAGTGACGAAGATGGGGTCAGGGATGAGGATGATGAAATCTGGGGCTAAAGTGATCCGGACTCCTTTAGGTACGCTAGAACCTCTTCTTCATTTCCTCTAAACACGATCTTGTCTGATCGTTTTTGAATTTGATAGTCGTACATGGGGTCGTAGTACTCTTTTAGCAGATATTCTATCCATATTTTGTGAGCATCCAATATTCCGCTTTTGATATGTAAGTCGATGGCATTTTCAAAGTGCTTGCAAAGAGTGTGGTATCGCAGACCGCCAAGGCGTCTTTGGATCCGCTCCATCGCATATCTCATATCTCTCTGCCATTCATCGAGAGGATCGTAATGGTCTGATTTTCGGTATAGCTCCTGCGCATGTACTACATACTCTTCAAATATGATCTCTACTCTTTCGTGCATCGGCGTTTCGAGTATGATCAGCGGAGCATGGGAGAGATACTCCGCGAAATGTGTCGGCAGATAAACTTTCCCGATATTCCTGCCTTCATCTTCAAAAACAAGATTTCCAAAGCCAAGCTCCAGTTTTTGTATCAGCGCATACCCTAGAGCATTTTCAAAATCGATCTGGGAAGTTTGTGGAGTGATATGCCGCCCAAAAGAGGATCCCCGATGATTTGCCAAATCCTCCAGATCGATCCGGTTGTCTATGCGTTGGAGCAGTATCGTTTTGCCGGAACCTGTGCGACCTCCTAGCAAAATAGGCGAAAAACGATCACAAGAGCGCTCTGTTTCCCCGATGAGGTATCGTCTAAATGCCTTGTATCCGCCCCTGAGTCGGACGATTTGTCTGCCCTCTTCTGCCAGCCACTCTTGTGAAATTTGTGAGCGCTGACCTCCTCTGAAGCAGTAGAGCATCGCGTCTGGATGCGTGCGTATAAAATCCTGCCAAGCCTTGGTGCGCTCTTTTTTGATTTTGCCTCCGACGAGCGTATGCCCGAGCTTGAGAGCTTTGTCATTGCCATACTCTTTGTAGCAGATACCAACCAAGTGCCGCTCTTGATCGTTCATCAGCGGCAAATTGATAGTGTTGGGGAAAGCGCCTTTCTTGAACTCTGCCGGCGCCCGCACATCGATCAGCGGTGCAGCGCCCAGAACGATCGATTTGAAATCATCACTCAAAAGAAGATCGGACATCTATTTGATCTCGATCAAATGCTCGCCTCGCGCATGGGTTTCGCCGATCGGTTCTAGCTCCAACCTATATCTTTTTGCAACCTCAAAAAAACTATCCAAACCCTCTCTTTTGACAACGACCAGCAGTCCTCCGGAAGTCTGCGCATCACACAAGATCTCGCGCTGCTGCCGGGTCATTTCGCTGATTTTCTCGCCATAGCTTAGAAAGTTTTTGCGTGCCCCTCCGGGGATGCAGCCTAGTTGTCTGTATTTTTCTACATTGGGAAGCAGCGGCACCTTGTCAAACCAGATCGTCGCGCCGATATGGCTTGCCTCGCAGATCTCACTGAGATGCCCCAATAGACCAAACCCGGTCACATCCGTCATCGCTACGACACTCTTGAGCGGTGCAAGTTCGGTACCGATCTTGTTGAGCGTGGTCATTGCTTTGATCGCCGGTTCGATCTCTCCCTCTTCGATCTTTTGTTGTTTTTGTGCCGTGGTGAGGATACCGATCCCTAGAGGTTTTGTCAAAAAAAGCAGACACTCCTCTTGGGCGCCGCTGTTTTGCATGAGATTTGCATTGTCCGCCAAACCTGTGACTGCCAATCCAAAGATCGGTTCCGGAGAGTCTATGGAGTGTCCGCCTGCCAGGGGAATCCCTGCCTCCTCACATATCGCCCGTCCGCCATCAATGACGGCACGGCCAACCTCTGCTGAAAGTTTGTCGATCGGCCATCCGAAGATGGAGATCGCCATCAAAGGCTCTCCGCCCATAGCATAGATATCACTCAGCGCATTGGTCGCCGCGATCTGTCCAAAGATGAAAGGGTCATCTACGATCGGCATGAAGAAGTCTGTTGTGGAGAGTACTGATGTGCCATTGCCCAGATCATAGGCTGCAGCGTCATCTTTGTTGTTGTTGCCGACCAAAAGACGGGGATAGTTGATATTTTCCCTTGTGCTGGTCAATATCTCTTCGAGCAGCATCGGTGATATTTTGCATCCGCACCCTGC
>DZAQ01000152.1 GCA_022729615.1 Sulfurovum sp. | reverse complement strand
TTTTCCCAAAATACCGGTATCGACTCTGATCCGCAATACCCCATCGAGCTTCTCAGCCCCCCTATCATTTGGTGGATGACATCTTCGATACGCCCTCGATAAGGTACGCGACCCTCTATCCCTTCGGGGACAAGCTTATCCGCCGCCGTCCCTTCTTGGAAATAGCGATCTGTGCTTCCTTTGTTCATAGCGCCGATACTTCCCATACCCCGATACTCCTTGAACTGCCGACCGTTGAACATGATCATCTCACCGGGAGCCTCAAATGTCCCCGCTAGAGCCGAACCGAGCATCACTGAGCTTGCGCCAACCGCAAGCGCTTTGGCGACATCACCCGAATATTTGATCCCGCCGTCTGCTATCACCGGCACACCCGCCTCATGCGCGACTTGCGCGACATCATCGATAGCCGAAATTTGAGGCACACCTACGCCTGCGACGATACGAGTAGTACAAATTGACCCGGGTCCGATGCCTACTTTCAACGCATCAGCGCCTGCCTCGATGAGATCTTTCGCTGCGGCGCCTGTGGCTATATTGCCGGCGATCACATCGACATCAAGCTCCTTTTTAATGCGTTTGACTGTATCGATCACCCCTTGAGAGTGCCCATGGGCTGAATCCAAAACGATCACATCCACACCGGCATCCACCAATGCCTTGGCACGATCAAGCTGCCCCACACCGATAGCCGCTGCTACTCTCAACCGTCCGAATTCATCTTTGTTAGCGTGAGGGTGCTGCACCTTTTTCTCTATATCTTTGATAGTGATCAGCCCGATGAGTTTGTCCTCCTCATCAACGATAGGGAGTTTTTCTATCTTGTGCTTTTGCAAAACTTTGGCTGCCTCTTCAAGCGTAGTCCCCTTTTTGGCAGTCACCAAAGGTGCAGCCGTCATCACATCCTTGACCAAAAGATTCATATCTGTGATAAAACGCATATCACGATTCGTGATAATACCGATGAGCGTATGATCCTCCAGCACCACGGGAACACCCGAAATGCGATATTCGCGCATCAAAGCATCTGCCGCGCCCACTTTGGCTTCGGGATCGATAAATATAGGATCGATAATGATACCGCTTTCGCTTTTTTTGACTTTTCGCACCTGAAGCACTTGCGATTCGATATCCATATTTTTATGTATCACGCCGATTCCGCCGAGCCTCGCCATCGCGATCGCCGCCCTGTATTCGGTGACGGTGTCCATCGCCGCCGAGACGATAGGGATATTGAGAGAGACTCTCCTGGTAAGCTGTGTTTTGATGCTCACCTCTTTGGGCAGCACTGTAGAGTGCTGCGGTACCAACAAAATATCCTCAAAAGTCAATGCTCTTTGTTTGATTCTCATAACTCTCTCCTGCTATTTATTTGTAAATTGTATCGCTTGCTCTAAGCTCAAAGCGCCGTCAAATATCTTTTGTTCATCAAATGCCCTGCCTATGAGCTGCAGCCCGATCGGCATCCCTGCACTGTCAAAACCAACAGGCAGACTCAACGCCGGCAATCCGGCGAGATTGATAGCGATCGTGTACATATCGCTTTTGTACATCTCCAGCGGGTCATGGATACTCCCGATTTTGGGCGCTACACTAGGTGCAACCGGCGAAAGGATGAGATCGACCTCATCAAATATTTTATTGAACTCATCACGAATGAGATGTCTCACCTTTTGCGCTTTGAGATAGTAAGCATCATAGTAGCCTGACGAGAGGACGAAATTGCCCAGCAAAATCCTTCGCTTCACCTCATCGCCAAACCCTTCGCTTCTGGTTTTGATATAAAGATCAGCCAGTTTGTCCGCCGCCGCTCGATACCCGTAACGGATACCGTCAAAACGGGCGAGATTGGTAGCCGCCTCAGCGGTAGCGACGATATAGTAGGTAGCAATATCATATTTGGTATTGGTCATCTTTTTGTGAACGATAGTATGACCTATGCTCTCAAGCGCCTTGACTGTATCAGCGTACGCCTTTTGTATCTCCCCGGAAGCCTCTGAGATGTAGTTGTCTATAACCGCGATTTTCAATTTTCTTGTCGGATCAAGATTGGCTGCGATATTGACATCAGCCAGATCAGCGCTTGTCGAATCTCTCGGATCATGCCCCGCGATCGCATCATAGAGGATCGCCGCATCTTCGACATTTTGGGTGATGGGACCTATCTGATCGAGTGACGAGGCGTATGCCGCCAAGCCATACCGGCTGACTCTGCCGTAAGTGGGTTTGAAACCCACACATCCGCAGTAAGCGGCAGGCTGTCGTATCGAACCGCCCGTATCAGAGCCAAGCGCCGCGATCGCTATCCCTCCGGCTACCGCAGCCGCAGAACCGCCCGATGAGCCGCCGGGCACGCAGGCGATATCGTGAGGATTGAATGTCGGTCCGTAGAAGCTGCTCTCTGTTGTAGAGCCCATCGCAAACTCATCCATATTGGAGCGGCCAAACGCCATCATCCCTTTGGATTTGAGTTTGGTGATCACGGTTGCGTCATAAGGAGCGATATAACCCTGAAGTATCCTAGAGCCGCTTGTGACACTCCAGCCATTGACTTGAATATTGTCTTTGATCAAGATCGGTACACCCTCTCCGGAGCTTTCAAAGCCGATATACGCATTGAGTTTGCTCGCTCTAGCGCTCTCCTCTAGCTCGGCTTTGAGTTCTTTCAGCTCTTCACTGCTCTTGGTAAGCGCCTCTTTTAGTGTGATCACATCTGCTCCTTTTGCTTTTTCTTATAATAGGCTACTACCCAGAGCCCCACTCCCACAACTCCAAAAATCAAAGCTATCGAGGCGATGATCACTTCATTAGGGATCGGCGATGAGAGATCAGGCATGCACAACCCCGCTGCACCGCTCACACAGCTGCTCCTGGGAAGCTGCGGTATATCTCCAGCATCTTGGACACTTATGCGC
>DZAQ01000151.1 GCA_022729615.1 Sulfurovum sp. | reverse complement strand
ATATCCATATCCATATCCATATCCATATCCATATCCATATCCATGTTTCTTCATATCTACGGCATTGAGTACGATTCCGAGTCCGTGGATATGTCCGCCTTCGGCAATCTTTTCGATATGACCAAGAGCAAATTTTTTGGTTTCCCCTGCCCTCATAATATATATTGTAGCATCAGAGAGACGCATCAAGATTTGTGCATCGGCAACCAACCCGACCGGCGGAGTATCAAGTATAATCACATCATAGACTTTTCTAAGCATCTCCAGCACCTCAACCATCCGCTGTCCCTGTATCAATTCACTTGGGTTTGGCGGCACAGGACCTGAAGAGATGATATCCAAGTGCTCATAAGCGGTATGCTGTATAACCTCCGGCAAGGTATTGTGATTGGAAAGAAGTGTGCTCATCCCTACTTTATTGGAGAGTTGAAATCTTTGATGCAAAGTAGGTTTACGCATATCCAAATTGAGTATAATGGTTTTTTTCTTCGTCAGACTGATAATCCCTCCGAGATTGGCACAAATTGTCGTCTTTCCTTCTCCTCCAACTGAAGAAGTTATTGAAATAATGTGCGCTCCGCGATTTGGTGCCATAAACTGAAGATTGGTTCGAATATTTCGGAATGCTTCCGCTGCAGCAGACTTCGGAGATTCGAAAACCTTTGGGGTCTCCCCCTCTTTGCCAAAGTTCGGGATGATGCCGATTTGAGGAATATCAGTGCCTCGCTTGATATCTTCGTCATTTTTGATCGTGTCATCAAGAAAGTTACGCAAAAATGCTTGAACAATCCCGATAATAAATCCTAAAATAAGTCCGACAAGCACAATCAGCTGCCGTTTTGGCTTGATCGGACCTTCCGGATAGAGCGCCGTATCTATAACACGATTTTTACTCACCGTGGATGCCTCGACAATCGCTGTTGCCGCCTGCTTCTCGAGAAGATAGGAGTATATCTTCTCATTGACTACAAATTTGCGCTGCAGTCCTCCATACACCCTCTCTGCCTCAGGAAGTTTATCGAGTAATAGCTTCTGCTCCTCAATAGACTTTTCAAGAAACTTTCTTCGTTCGTCATGGTTCTTCTTGATATTTCTGATCATATCAATAATGATTTTTTGCATCTGATCTATCTGGCGTCGAAGTTTCACAACTTCAGGATACTCCTCAGTATAATCGGCTCGAAGGATTTTGACCTTCATCACCGCTTGCTGGAGCTCTCCGATGAGACCGGTCAGCGCACTGTTTCCAGCCTGATCGTTGCTGCTTGAGAGACCGCTCACAGAGATCGTCTCGAGATCTTTGCCCTTTTGTACCTGCTCATAAAGTGAATTGAGGATACCAAGATCGATAGTGATGATAGAGAGTTTCGTTTCTACATCATTAAGCCTCTCCATAGCGCCTTGTGCTTTTGTATCCAAATTGACCGTATTGGTCTCTTTTTTGAAATTTTCCAGATTCACTGCTGAATTTTTGAGATTGTCATTGATCTGCTGGAGCTGAGCATTGACAAATGAAAGCGTCTTGGCTGCCTCTCTCGTCTTTTTGTATATACTCTGCGCTATATAAGCCTGCGCCAAAGCATTGGCAAACTCCTGTGCCCTCAAAGCAACATTGTCATTACAGCTGATTTCGATAATATTTGAAAATTTACCGACAAGTGCCGCATTCACTCCACCCTGAGCAGAGAGTACTGCGGACTCTTGATCTAGCACCACAAATCTATAGGTACTATTTTCAAGCGATTGCCCTTTTTTGAGATTCACTACTAGGGTAAAATTTTTCTCATCAATCTCTTCAGAATAGGTGTGAACTTTACCATATGACCATTCCAATTTGCTCACACTGTCAAACCCTTTGGCTTCAAGCCTGAAGCTTGTTTCGTTATAGGGGAGAATGGTAAAGCTTGTATTGTATCCTCTCGTGAGATTGACATCAAATGGTGAGTCTTTGTAAAGTTCTGTCTCTTTGTAGCGAACCGTAGTGTAGTAGTGATGAGTGAAATCAACACTCTGAAGTGCTTGAGCCACCAGAAAGCGTGATTTGATGATCTCGATCTCCGTATCCGAACTAGCTGCGCCTTGCGACATCGCCATACCCACGATATCTTCTCCGCCATAATTGCCATATCGATCCTCTATACCTACCTCAACTGTGGAGGATGCCATATAGATATTGGGTTTGAAATAGGCAAAAATAGCTGCCAAGAGAGTAAAAAGTGTTGCGATGAGCAGAATCGAACCCTTATAACGACCAAGCGTATAAAAAATTTCCCTAAGGTCAATCTCGTCTGCATCAACTGTCTGATTTCTTGTACTCATTTTTATCCTTACAATAATATAATTATTTTACACATATGATTTTTTAGAAAAACCTAGACACTATAAGCTTTGCCAAGAAATCTGATCCCAAAGAGGGGAACTCTCTGGGAAACACCTTAGAAATTATAAGTAACACCAACCGTTATGGCATCAAAATCACCCTCTACATCATTCCCAAAGAAAAGACCTTCAAATCCTCTTCCAAGAACGGTGTAGTCAGCAAAGATAGAGACATTTTCCCCGCCTAGGGCATCTTTGAGCGAGTAACTTGCGCCGATTCCATACTGCAAACCTGTATCTTCTACATCTACCACCCATTCATTTCCGATATCATTCACATCCATTCCTCCATACCCCAATAGACCGTAGATCTTAAAGCTTGAATTTTCAAATGCATATTGCGGTTTTAGGAAAATACTCCATCCTTTCGTTTCAACCTGATCTTCATCCGAAAAGGAAAAAGAATATCTTCCCTCCAGTCCAATAAAGTCATTATAGTCATACCCTGCCGTCAGTACAATGTTTCCGGTTCTATCCTGCCCGTAGGTTATAGAACTGAAGTCCAATTCATTTTCTGAGTCACGGTTACTAGCTGCTGCGATCCC
>DZAQ01000150.1 GCA_022729615.1 Sulfurovum sp. | reverse complement strand
CCCCCAAAATATCTGCCATTATTGATCCGACAGACAGAGGTTTGCATATTTCCCCTTTTGGTTGTGCAATTATCGTTACAACACTATTTTACAATCTTTTATTTCCGATCCGCATTATCACAAAGTTTTATAAATTCATCATCGTATTTTAAATATTTTTTTGGTAAAATATTGCTCCTTAATTTTGTAAGCAGGATTTTGGAAATACTCATGTAGTTATTCCTTGAAAGGTTGCGCACAAGTACGAGCGTTGAGGACTACAGAGGGTGAAACCTAAATAGACTACGGTCTTTAAAAACAATTACTTTATACCAAGGAGAAAAAATGGTAGCAATGAAAGACTTGCTCGAATGTGGCGTACACTTCGGGCATCAAACAAGAAGATGGAATCCAAAAATGAAGAAATTCATCTTTGGTGAGAGAAAAAATATCTATATCATAGATTTGCAAAAGACTTTGAGATACTTCAAATATACTTACAATGTCGTCAGAGACGCGGCGGCAGAGGGCAAAACTGTACTCTTCGTAGGAACAAAAAAACAAGCTAGAGTAGCTATCAAAGAGCATGCGGAGCGATGCGGTATGCCGTATGTTTCGACTAGATGGCTTGGCGGAATGCTGACAAACTACCCGACTATCAAAAAATCGATCAGAAAACTCGAAATCATCGAGCAGATGGAAGAGAACGGGCAAATCGACCTTTTGACCAAAAAAGAGGCTTTGATGCTCCGAAGAACCAAAGAGAAACTCAACGAGTATCTTGAGGGGTATAGACATATGAAAAAGCTTCCGGATATGATGTTCGTCATCGATGCGGTCAAAGAGCATATTGCAGTGAATGAAGCTAGAAGAATGGGTATGAAAGTAGTCGCTCCGCTTGATACAAACTGTGATCCGGATGTGATCGACTATCCGATCCCCGGTAACGACGATGCGATCAGATCTATCAACCTCTTTTGCCAAGAGATGGCAGAAGCGATCATCGAAGGAAAAGCTGCTTATGCTGAGGCGCAAGGCGCGGATGTAGATGTGGTCGGACAGGCTTCGGAAGAGGAGATGACCGCGATGTTAGAAGAGGCAGCAGCTGCCGGCGCTGAGGACTTTGGCTTTACCGATAAAGCTTCAGAAACTGAAGAAAAATAAAAATACTTAAGGAGAAGCAATCATGGCAGATTTTGGACCAAAAGAGATCAAAAAACTCAGAGAGATGACCGATGCAGGGATGATGGACTGCAAGAAAGCGTTGAGCGAGGCGCAAGGCGACATGGACAAAGCAGTTGAATGGCTCAGAGACCAAGGGCTTGGCGCTGCTGCCAAAAAAGCCGGTAAAGTTGCAGCTGAGGGTCTTGTCAATATGAAGGTAGAGGGCAAAAAAGCTATCATAGTTGAAGTGAACTCACAAACAGACTTTGTCGCCAAAAACGATAAGTTTGTTTCGTTTGTCAATGAGACTGCCAGCCATACTTTTGACAATAGTCTTTGCGATGCAGAGTCTATCAACAGCTCAACGATCAATTCACAATCTTTTGGCGAGTATCTCTCAATGCAGATCGCAACTATCGGCGAGAAGATCGTCGTACGAAGATCGGGCATGCTTGTGGGTGATGATGCCACTGCAATCAACGGATATATCCACGCGAACGGTCAAGTTGGCGTCATCATCGCCGCACAGTGTGATACTCCGGCTACAGCGGATGCCATGACCCCGGTTCTTAGGGATGTAGCTATGCATGCAGCGGCGATGAAGCCCAAAACACTCAGTTATAAAGATTTTGACGCACAGTATGTAGCCGATGAGACGCAAGGCCGTATCATTAAGATCGAAAAAGAGAATGAAGAGAGAGCGAGACTCGGCAAACCTTTGCTCAATATCCCTCATTATATCTCGATGGCACAGCTTAGTGATGATGTTTTGGCAAAGGCTGAGGCTGATATCAAAGAGAAGCTCAAAGCAGAAGGCAAGCCTGAGCAGATTTGGGACAAAATCGTCCCCGGGCAAATCGCTAGATTTATCTCTGACAACACGACGCTTGACCAAGAGCAGTGCTTGCTTGATCAGAAATTTGTCATGGATGATACTCTCACAGTCGCTCAATATATCGATAACAAGGCAAAAGCGGCAGGCGGAAGCGCTAAGATAGTTGCATTTATCCGTCTTGAAGTGGGCGAAGGTATCGAGATAGAAGAGGAAGATTTTGCTGCTGAAGTCGCAAAACAGATGGGAGCGTAAGCTCAATTTGGCTCCAATCCATTGCAGACCCCCTCGTCGCAGGGGAAGCCTGTGAATCCCCAAACACTTCTCCAAGCTACCAATATCTCCCATAGTTTTGATAGAGAACTTTACCGAAATGTCAATTTGAGTCTCGATGCGGGGCAGAGTGCGGCGATAGTCGGACGAAGCGGCAGCGGCAAATCAACACTTCTCCACAATCTTTCAACTTTTCTCAAACCTCATGAGGGCAGGGTAGAGCTTCTCGGTAAAGATATCTATGCGCTGAGTGATGCCGAGGTAGAGACTTTCAGGCGCTATCATACCGGGATCATTTTCCAATTTCACTATCTCTTCAAAGGGATGAGCGCTTTGGAAAATATAGAAATCGCAACAATGCTTTCAGGCAAAGAGATCAACCAAGAACTCTTGGAGCGCTTGGAGATCGATGGGCTGATGTCGCAAAAAATCTCTGAACTCTCGGGAGGGCAGCAGCAGCGTGTCTCGATCGCCAGAGTCCTTGCCAAAGAGCCCAAAGTGATCTTTGCCGACGAACCGACAGGCAATCTCGACAAAGAGACAGCCGCACTTGTGATGGATGTCCTTCTGGAGTATATCGAGCGACACCATGCGACACTCCTTTTGGTAACGCATGATGAGTCGATAGCTGATCGATGCGATCTTCGTTATCGCCTGGATGATCAAAAGCTGGAATTGATA
>DZAQ01000149.1:1292-2965 GCA_022729615.1 Sulfurovum sp. | reverse complement strand
AAATTTCTGTACTTGACTTGGCGGGGCATTATGAGAATCTTGGCGGATTTATCGCGAGTAAAATTACGCCCTTTTTTGAAGAGTATGGCTTGACGCTCACAAAGCTGTTGATAGAGAATATCTCGCTTCCGGAGGATGTGGAAAAAGCGCTTGACAAGCGTACAAGCAGGGAGATGAGCGGCGATCTCGAAAAATACCTCCAATACTCCACAGGCGAAGCGCTTAGCAATCAAAATGGCGGTGGCGCTGCTGATATGGTAGGTATGGGCGCAGGGCTGGCTATGGCAAACAAGATGGCAAATTCATTTGACAAGAAGCCCTCCAACTCCGATGAAGAGCTCTTTTATGTCGCTATCGACCAAAAAGCCCAAGGTCCTTATGATGTGAAAATGGTCAAAAATCTTATAAAAGATGGAATACTCAGAGCCGATATGCCGGTATGGCAAGAGGGTATGGAGCAGTGGCAGCCTGCCTCTATCGCACTCTCCGGTCTCTTCAAGAGTACACCGCCGCCGCTTCCTTAAAAATAGGAGCCTTGAGTGAAGTTTGTATCTGTAAATTTCACATGCCAAAGCTGTGGCGCTCCTGTGAAGTTTTCACCTGTTTCGGGTAAGCTTAAGTGCGAATTTTGCGGATCCGAGACAGCCATCAATGATACTTTGAGCATCATCGAAGAGTATGATTTCAAAAAAGCGCTCCAAGATCTCTCCAAAAATAGCTCCAAGCTATTGGACAAGGATATCGTCTGCTCCAAATGTGGCAGCAGCTTTATGCTCAATCCGTACTCTGTGAGTTCAAATTGCCCCTATTGCGGGACACCGGCTATCACGGATTTTGTCCAAGATATCACTCCGCAATCACTCTTGCCGTTTATGATCTCACAAAAAGAGGCACAGGATCGCTTCAGAAAATGGGCAGGGTCACTCTGGTTCGCCCCATCCTCTTTCGGAAAATATCTAGAGAGCAAAGATCAGCTCAAAGGGTACTATCTGCCTCACTGGACCTATGATAGCCATACAGATACCAGCTATCAGGGGATGCGCGGCGATATCTACTATGTCACAGTGACACGCACGATCGTCCGAGATGGCAGAGAGCAGCGAGTTCAGATGCAGGAGCCAAGAGTCCAATGGACACCTGCTTCGGGGAGCGTGCCGATAGCATTTGACGATGTGACAGTGGGAGCGAGCAAGACACTTTCAAGGGCTATTATCGATGCGATCGCCCCTTGGGATACGACCAAACTCAAACCTTTTGATGCGCGTTATTTGAGCGGCTTTGAAGCTGAGGAGTACACTATCGGTCTTGATAATGGATTTGAGTATGCCAAAGCAAAGATGCAAATCGTCATCGAGCAGGCGATCCGCAGAGATATCGGGGGAGATCAGCAGCAGATCAACTCTATAAATACCCATTATGATAATATCACCTTCAAAAATACGCTCTTTCCTGTCTGGACAGCCAAGTTCGAGTGGAGAGGCAAAACCTATCGATATGCCATCAATGCGCAAACAGGCAAGATCATAGGCGAACGACCTTATAGTATGATGAAAATTGTTTTTGCAGTATTGTTGGCGCTGGCTTTGATGAGCGCTATTTACTATCTAGGGGGCGTCTCTGATGGGATGAGTAATTTTACCTTTGAATCGTATTGAGTCTAGTGTTTGGATTGC
>DZAQ01000149.1:0-1192 GCA_022729615.1 Sulfurovum sp. | reverse complement strand
AGAGGTTTGATGGCAATTATTTGATTTTTTTGTCAAAACTTATAAATAACACGATACTATATGACCAATCTCCTATATTTTAAAAAGAGTCTTCATGTCATTTCGATTTTTTTATTTTCTATTCTTATTTTTCTCAAGTGTCTCTTTTTTGACAGCACAAGAAGAGACGAATACCGCTACCGGTATCTCTGAAGCGGAGTGCGCTGACGAGATCGCTTCTCTGCAAAAAGAGCTTGATCTTCTCAAGGCACAGAGGGCAATGCTGCTAGATAGTTCTCCAAAGACCGTGGAAGCGAAAAATGAAGGAAGAAATATATTTATTGTTCATGAGAGTACAAATAAAGAGAATGACATGCGCTTCATCACTGCCAAAATATCTCTCAGCAGGCAGCGGGTAGAGATATTTGAGGATGATGAACTACTTTACACATGGAAAGTCTCAACAGCCAAAAGAGGATATGCTACTCCAATAGGCCGCTTCACTCCCTACCTGCTCGAGCGGATGCACCTCTCCAAACTCTACGAGAACGCACCGATGCCTCACTCTGTTTTTTTTGACGGTAACTTTGCCATTCATGGCACTGATGCCATCGGCAGGCTCGGGAGGAGAGCTTCTCACGGATGCATTCGCCTCCACCCCAAAAATGCCAAGACTTTCTATGCACTTATTTTGAAAAACGGTAAAGAGAATACTCTTATCGAGATAGATGATTGACCGAAGTATTTTGATTTTATGCTGATATGGGAGGATTGATGAGAGGCGTAGGTGGATTGGTTTGGCAGGCTTGGCTCAGGGGCGCTTTGCTGATCGTTTTGATCGTATCTGCGGATTCGTTTGTCCGTTATGCCGGATATGGGCAAAAAGAGTGGCTTTTGTATCTTGTGTGGGGACTGTTCATGGTCGCTGTGTATATCACGACATATAGCGCTCCCATCTACAAGATCATCACCGGAGTCTCACATGCAGTGACGATCGCCGCACTCTTCACCCTCGCACGCGCACTCCAATCGTTTGGCGGAGCCGGGGAGGGTATAGGCGCAGAGCATGGATATGGCGCTGTTTTTGCGCTCCTCTATGTGAGCGCTTTTATCCCCGCTTTGATCGCCGCGGCTGCCGCTTTCGTTGTATCGGTGAGCAAGCGCAAAAACATACCAAAATTGTGAAAGCATAAAAAAGTTGCATTTCAGAATA
>DZAQ01000036.1 GCA_022729615.1 Sulfurovum sp. | reverse complement strand
TGCCCAACTCTCCGAGGATCCCCTCGATGGCGTGATAGCTAATGTTGTCACAATCGATAAAGAGAGCAATGTGATCTTCATGTTTCATTGATATTCCTTAATATAAAATTTCTTCTTTTATTGTAGTTTTGTAATACTGAACCCCGAGAATGCGTAAAAGCGTTGTAGCTCATTAAAACTGCTTCAAAATCCCTATTGGAAGCGCTTTGCTTCTCGAGAATCTTTTGAAGGGATATTTTGGATTTGGCGATGATCTCTTCGGGAAAAGTTTTGATCTCTGCGCTTTGTGAGAACTCAAGAAGCGCTTGTCTGTTTTTGAAGCGGAACTCTCGGAGTATATCGCTGTTCATCTCTTTGCTTGCACTGTGGATGATCGCTTGATGAGCACTGTTTAGTCCTTCCCACCGCTCTTTATTGAAAGTAAGCTCATAGAGTGAGATGGCGGGGTGCAGCTCTTTGTAGTAGTACGGAAACGCTCTGTGAAGACCAGCGATCTGATCAAAATAGGGATGGCTCCATTTGACGGCATCCAAAGTCCCTTTAAAAAGCGAGGAGAGGAGATTTTCGGATTTGAGGGAGAGTGGCTGGATGCCAAGATGTTCCATCACCTCTGCATCGAGACCGGAGGTATGTATTTTGACTCCTTCCAGATCGGACAAGGTGCAAATTTGATGCTTGAACCAACTCCCCATTTGTCGATCTACAGCGCTGCCTATGAGCGGATAGAGGTTATCTCTGGCATAGATTTCGCGCCAAAGCCCATAGCCTCCGCCATATCTGAGCCATCGTGTCAGCTCTTTGCTCGTTTCTCCGGGTGGCAGAGAGCCGATGAGCAAGAGCGCCGGATTTTTCTCTCGCCAACGATCGACATTGGAGTGAAAGAGGTCGATCTCTCCGCATGAGGCGGCGTCAAACATTTGATGAGGAGCGAGGAGGGTCTCTCTTGGATGGAGCCTAATGTGAAGTGTTCCGCTGCTTAGCTGAAAGCAGCGTTTGGCAAATCTATCTATTGCTGTGCCCAAGATGGGGTAGTGTGCAGGCCATGCGGTGACCAATTCGAGAGTGGTTTTCCTGTTTTTGTGTACAGAAAAACTTTTTTGCATCGGCTTTTCGGCTTGACCATAGCTTCCCAGTAGGAGTGTGCCGGTACCTACAGCGCCCATAGTTAAAAATTTTCGTCGTCTCATTTTGTATCGTGAAGCTACTTATACATAGTCGCGATAATGGCATAGGAGACGAAAAACATCAAATGGGAAATCCCTTCAAAATAATTGGTCTCTCCGTCATCGGTCGTCTTCCATGCCAAGACGATCGTGAGTATCAGTGCGCCGATCTGAAAAGCGTTGAAATCGAGAGTCAATTGAATGCCATTGATGTATGCAAGTCCCATCAAGAGCGGAACGGTGAGCATGATCGATACGGTGGAGGCTCCCATGGCGATATTGACGACCCGTTGGATTTGATCGTTTTTGGCAGCCTTGATCGCTGTGAGGATCTCCGGAGCGACCGCGATGATGGCGATGATAAGACCTGCCAATCCATTGGAGATACCAATCTCTTTGGCTACCATGATCCCATCATTTGCGAAAACTTCAGCAAGGATGCCTATCAAAAGGATAAATACAAAGAGTATAAAAAGATTCCATGGGCTATTGATGCGATCAAAAAGATAATCATCAGACTCTTCGCTCTCGTCTTCGCCATGATGCTTTCTGAGCCGGAAAAGACGACTCTTTGCGGTTGCTTTGAAAAAGTGTCTGTGTGTTTTGGTTTGAAATATAAAAATAGCGATATAAAATACAAAGAGTACTATAGCCACAAGAACAGAGGCTTGGAAGAGATCGCCTTTGTTGTGGTCTGCATAGTTGATGATACCCGGAACCAATAGCGTAGAGGCGGCGACGAGAAGAATTGTCGTATAGGTGCTGGAGGTATTTTCGTTGTGTACTTGCTCTTTGTAGCTGAGTCCGCCGATAAATACTGCCAATCCAAGAAGGACATTCATATCTACGATGACCGCTGAGATGATACCTCCTTTGACTGTCTCAAGCACCTCTGGTGAGTGGGTGGCTTCGAGGATGATCATGAAAAGCAGGATGATTTCGACCGCCACTGCCGAGAATGTAAGAACGAAACTGGCATAAGGCTCTTCGAACCGTTCTGCCAATATCTCTGCAATTTCAGAAACTGTGATGGAGAGTGCACCGATAGAGAGAGCAGAGCAGATGACAGCCAGATGCGATTCGCCAAATTTGTGAAAGAGCAGGGCGGCGAGTCCAAAGGCGAAACCCAGCATGATGTCAAAATAGTTGTCAAAAAAACGGGAAAGATGAAAGATATGCTGATGTCGCGAGGGGGGATATGAATCCAAAAAAATACTCCTAACTTTTGTCTTTGTAAAGAATTTACTGCTTGCATAGTATCATAAGAAATCTAATAGAACTCAAAAAATTCAACAAAAAAATGAATTTTAGGAAAAATAGATATATCACTGCGCTACAAAAGAGCAGGGAGAAAGAGTTTGGTTCTTTGCTTGTAAGTGGTGTAGTGCTGCGGATCGTGACCCATCCATAGCCGCTCTTCTCTGCGGGCTTTGAGCGTGAGTGCGAGCACGAGGAGAAGCCACAGAATGATCTCCAAGAGGGTAGGTGTGGCTATGACAACACCCATCATCATAGCGATCACCGAAGTGTACATCGGATGGCGGATGAGGCGGTAGGGTCCTGTGGTGACGAGATGGGAGCCTTTTTTGAGTTCCGGCAGGATTTGAAAATTTCCGAGTCTATTGTGTCTGAGCGCCCAGAGCCCTATAAAAAGACCGAGTAGAGCCACCCCTATACCTATCAGTGAGGCAAAAAGATCCTTTGCAAAGAGGAGCATGAGGGTGATAAGTGTAAACTGCGCTCCGACAAGCAAATAGGAGTAATTTTTATGCATATTCACTCTCATCTTTTGCTTCGTGTGCGATAGCTCTTTTCGCCTCTTTTGCCCAAGGTGTAGCAGTTCTCGCAAATAGAGAAGCGATAGCTAAAATCAAGCACCTTTCCGCAGCGGTTGCAGCTTTTGACAAAATGACCCTTTTTGAGTGAGTTTTCGATGAAGTGGTTGAGCCGGACTCGGGAATCGATCGCTTTTTGAGTGTCCGGAAAGTACTCTTGAAATTTGAAAGAGAGCCAGAGGTAGAGCGATATCTCTCTCACTCTATCTTCGGCGTTGAGGAGCATATCGTTGGTTTGGGCAAAAGGCGGCAGGTCGCGCGGAGGGATGTAAAGCACCTCCGATCCCTTCTCAAGACTTCGGATATAGCGGTGAAAAACCGACTCGATATAGGGCGAAGAGATGCTTGCGGGCGCACAGCTGAGATGATAACGGGTGATGAGATCGAGATTGTATTCATCGACGATAGCGGCGATCTCAAGCATGGATTCGATATTTGCCGCCTCAAATGGACCGTCAAACTCCATATTTTCGGCAAAAAAAGTGAGTATGTTGGTGAGATTGTCGGTTTCAAGTATTTCGCCGATGAGCAGCACATGTTCGAGATTTGCCATCACGGCAAAGGGAAGCTCTATATCTGTGAGCGGAGTATGAAATTTCTTGGTGATCGTCTGGAGTGTTGACTCATCCAGCGCCCCTATGTAGCCCCTCTCTTCAAACCCATATCGTCCGGCTCTGCCGGCTATCTGGAGGATCTCCGATGGGGTCAATTCTCTGCGTCTGAGACCGTCAAATTTGTTGTCTTTGGCAAAAAGGATTGATTTGATAGGAAGATTGAGACCCATCGCGATAGCATCTGTAGCGACAAGGATATCACTCTCGCCTTCTCGGAAGCGCCTTGCCTCTTCGCGTCTGACCTCCGGAGAGAGATTGCCATAGATGACGGAAACTCGGTGGAATTCGGAGAAAATCTGCTTGAAGGAGAGTACTTCGCGACGAGAAAACGCGACAATCGCGCTTTGTTTTTCGACATTTTTGATGGGAGTGGATTTTTTGAGGAGCACAAGCGGATTTTTTCTCTCGAAGGGTATCACTTCAAGAGGCTCGTCAAGATAGAAGCAGAGCTCTTGGACAGCTTTGAGCGCATCGGAAGATCCCGTGAGGATCACCTTTTTTGCCGGCGCACCGATAAGGGCATTTGCCCAAGCCCAGCCTCTGTCGCGGTCATTGATCATTTGTATCTCATCGATGACGCACACCTCCACATCGACGCTGTTGTTGAGCATCTCGATAGTGGATGAGACATGCGTGGACTCCTCATCGATGATCTCCTCTTCGCCCGTGATGAGAGAGATACGAACCCCGTCTCTCTTGAGCGTCTCATATCCTTCAAGCGCCAGCAAACGAAGCGGAGCGAGATAGTATCCCGTATCGGCAGTTTTGAGCTGTTGAAGTGCCGCGTAGGTTTTGCCGCTATTGGTGGGTCCGACATGAAATGAGATTTTTCGCTTAAGGCTCCTTGCGAGAGGGAAGAGGTTTTTGAAATCCCGGATGCTTTTGGCGAGGAGCTCCTCTCGCATATGCCTCTCTTTGAGCGGCTTGATATACTCTCCATAATGGTAGAGAATACGCCGTTTGCTTTTTTCTTTGAGTTTGAGCGTCTGGGAGGCTTGGATTTGCGGCGCCAAAAATTGCACGATATGTGACTCAAGTCTGTCGTCCGGCACATTGAGCCCTTGTGAGAGCTCCAGCATATGATCATACAGCGCGTCAATCGTCATGTTGAAGTGAGAGACAAGCTCTTCATTGACTTGGTTGAGATCTTCGTCAATGGGGAGAATATCGCCCCTCCAGATCGCCGCCCAGAGCATCTCTTTGGTATAAGAGACGGAGGTACGATAGTGGAGTTTTTCTTTGAAAAGTACGAAAGTTTTTGATTTTTCGATGATATAGTGGTCGGTACTTTCGAGGAGCTCATATTTTTCATTGATCCGATGCAAAATACCCTCTACTCTCTCGAAAGTGAGCGGAATATGATAGAGGTCGGTATCGGGAGCCATCTGCTTGATATGCTCGATCATTTGGGCGTAGGCGAGCCAAGGATGGTAGCGTTCGATCTCCTCCATAAAGGAGTTGACTGCGGTTTGTTTTTGTGCGATTATCTCAGCTTTTTGATTTTTGAGATGTGTCAAGATGGACTCTTCACCGAGCTGCCAGAGCGCTTCTAGATCCAGCGGCGGCGTACGGGTCAGCAGAAGTTTCGAGAAATCGAACTCTTTGGAGTGAAATGAATAGCTTTGATAAAACTCCATCTCACCCAGTGTGCTAAAGGTCGCCTCAAGCTGCTCCTCAAGATACTTAAGCCGATTTTGCAGGCGGATATATGCAAGTTTATTGGCTATTTTCTCTTGTGTGAGTTTCGAGGATTTCGCCTCAATGAATGATTCGAGCAGGGAGTTCTCCTCCTCCTTGGTGTGAGGCAGCTCCTCGAGAAGATCCAAAATTTTTGAAACTTTGTCTATCGGCTCTGCTTTTGTCTCCAAGAACTCTTTGGGGCGTTTTCCTTGCAGGAGATAGTGGGTGATGTGCTCTCTTTGGATGTGATCGCCTTCACTCCAAGCCCTCCTGAGCGCGCGCAGCAGATCTTCTCTTGAGAGAGAGGTAAGTCTCAGTTCCAAACTCATCGCCAATGCCATCAATTGCTCATCATCGAGTGACAAAACACCCTCGTCAAAAGGGAGTCCATTGAAGTAGTTGCGTACTTTATTATTGAGTTTTATCAGATATTTTCGTTTCTTTTTTGCCATATTCGTCGATTCGTTTATTTTGCTTGGGAGTATATCACAAAAGTATAAGCCGTTGTAAATACTTTTTGTTAATGGTTGATTTAAACAATTGCGCTACTATTCAAAAAAATAATTAAAAAGGATAAAAAAATGAAAAAAAATGCAGTGTTATTTGCTTTAACTTTGGGTATTTTGACTCAATTATCGGCTGTTGAAGCCAATGTGAAGGCATCAAATAGTGACTGTAAAATGATGAAGATGCAAGAAAGATCCAAGTGCATGGCAAAAGTAAAGAAGGTGACAGAGTCACCATTTTTGATCAAGCGAGGTTTGCCGCATTTGAGCGCAATGGTGATGCAAAATTGGGATGATACAGCTTTGGCATTAAATAAAGAGCAGCAAAATTCTCTCACAGCCGTGAGGGAGCATACGATGGGTGAGGTAGGAAGACTCAAAAATGAGATTTTACCGCTTCGTGTAAGTATTACTTCTGCGGTTTTGAGCGGAACAAGCAGTGCGCAACTCAAAGAGAAGGTAGAAAAGCTTGCTCAGCTTGAGGCGGAGGCAACGATGGTGCATATCAAATGTATTGAGGATACGAAAAATATTCTCAGTAAAGATCAAATGATTTATTTGATGCAAACATCTCAGTTTGATAAAGAGTAGTATATTTTTGTGCTATAATATTCCATTATGGAGTGCATAAAATGAAACGATTGATTTTACCGGTTCTTTTGATGGGTGGGTTTGTCTGGGCGAAGAGTACAAACGGCGGTTTGAAATCTATACTCTTGAAGCATGAAAAAAGTATCAATGTCAACCTCAAATCCGTAGGAAACAGCTCTTATGTCGTCAAGGAGGGGGATGATCTCGAGTCAATCGCATGTGATCACCACATCACTCTAGGGCAGCTTAAAGAGGCAAACAGACTCACTGCCAAATCAACAGTGCATACCGGCGCTACACTCTTGATCCCCGATCAAACTATCAGGCTTTCAGATCTTTTGATGAGCGTCAACAATATAGGTCCTCTTCTCACGGAAGCAAAAGAGCATTTGGGCAAAAAATATGTATGGGGCGCCGTAGGACCGACACAATTTGACTGCTCCGGATTTACCTCGTATGTTTGCAAAAAAAATCAGATATCTATCCCCAGAACATCGATCATGCAAGGGGAGGTTGGCAAGAAGATCGCTCGCGGGGAGCTCAAAGAGGGGGATTTGATCTTTTTTGATACCTCCAAAGAGCATAATGGCGTCATCAACCATGTCGGTATCTATGCAGGAGATAATAAATTTATCCACGCAAGCTCCGCTACGATGAGTGTCGTCATCTCAAGCCTGGATCAAAGCTTCTACAAAAGCAGATTTATGTGGGGTCAAAGAGTAGCCAAGGATGCCTATTTTGCTTCCAATGCAAATCGATGATTTGCTTGCAGCTTTTCACCCTTCTGTTTTGTTACGAAGATTATCTAAAAACTTAGTTTATTATGCTAAAATCTGTATAATTTTTCTATCAAAGGGAAGCCATGGCTAGCGATCAAAATCAAGATTCATCTCAGCAGATATCACTTCCTCAGATAAAGAGACGAAAAAGAGGCAATAATAAGGAGAAAGGTTTTTTGGATCAGGAGATTAGCTTAGTAGATTCGATATTGTTTCCGGCAGGGTATGAAAATATCATGCTCGGGCTCTATTTTTTGATAGTGCCCTATATCGCCGGAGTGCTTTTTATCTTTTTTGTGATCGGCAAAGGGGATTATACAGTGTTTCTTGCTCTCAATGATGAGAACTCCTTTTTCCTCACTTGGGCGATCGGATATGAGGTGACGGCTGCGCTTATTTTGCTTTGGATTTTGAAGCTCGCTCTATTTGATTTCATTGGTGGTCGTAAGAAAAATGACGAGCCTGCAAAGAGAATAAGAATCCCTTAATCTCTCTTTTTGCCATGTTTTCTCATCTCTTCAAGCTCTTTTTGGAGATACAATCCCGTATAGCTTCCGCTTTTCTTGTGGTTCGCCGCTAGCTCTTCGGGCGTGCCGGTATCGACGATCACCCCGCCTTTGTTGCCCCCCTCCGGACCCATATCGATGAGATAATCGGCATTTTTGATCATATCGAGGTTATGCTCGATCACAATGACGGAGTTGCCCAGATCGACTAGATGGTGCAGCACACCCGTGAGGCGATCGACATCGGCGAAATGCAGCCCTGTTGTCGGCTCATCGAGAATATAGAGTGTGCTTCCCGTATCGCGGCGGCTCAGCTCTTTGGCGAGTTTGATCCGTTGCGCCTCACCGCCGCTGAGTGTCGTAGCATTTTGTCCTAGGGTGATGTAGTCTAGTCCGACATCCATGAGCGTTTTGAGTTTGACCGCAATGGCAGGGATCGCTTTGAAAAACTCCATCGCTTCACCGACGCTCATAGCCAAAACCTCCGCGATATTTTTGCCTTTATAGTATATCTCCAGTGTTTGCGCATTGTAGCGCGCCCCGTTACAGGTGTCGCAGCTCACCATGACATCGGGCAAAAAGTGCATTTCGATTTTGATTTGCCCGTCGCCTTGACACTTTTCACAGCGCCCCCCTTTGACATTGAAAGAGAATCGCCCGATCTTGTAGCCTCGCAGCTCCGCCTCTTTGGTTTGGGTGAAGAGTTTGCGTATCTCATCCATCATACCGGTATAGGTGGCGGGATTGGAGCGGGGAGTGCGCCCGATCGGGCTTTGATCAAGCGAGATCACCTTGTCGAGGTGTTCGAGTCCTATGATCTCCACCCCATCGACCTTGTGGACTTTTCTGGCATTATTGAGGATCTCTTTGGCTACGGGCAGGAGTGTCTGCAAAATAAGCGAACTTTTACCGCTCCCGCTAACACCCGTGATGCAGACAAAGTTGCGAAGCGGGATACGCGTATCGAGATTTGAGATGTTGTTGAGAGTCACATTTTTGATCTCAAGCCACTCTTTGCGCGGTTTGTCGTGCGGGTAGCTGATCATTTTGTGACCATAGAGATACTTTGCTGTGAGTGTTTTCGTTTTGGCAAGCATCTTCGCGTCTCCCGCAAAGACTATCTCTCCGCCAAATGCTCCCGCACCCGGTCCGATATCGACGATATAATCAGCCGCCAAAATAGTCTCTTTGTCATGCTCGACGACGACTATGGAGTTGCCTTTGTCTCTGAGCGACTGGAGCGTGCGGATGAGTTTCATGGTGTCGCGCTCATGCAGTCCGATGCTCGGCTCATCAAGCACATACAAAACACCCGTCAGCCCCGAACCTATCTGAGAAGCGATACGAATCCGCTGTGCTTCTCCTCCGGAGATCGTACGGGCATCTCTGGCTAATGTCAGATAGCCAAGCCCGACATCATAGAGGAAAAAGAGCCGCTCTTTGATCTCTTTGAGGATCGAATCCGCGATGATTTGCTGCTGAGAAGTCAGATGCGCAAAGTTCTGCTCATGGGCAAAATAGTGATAGCTCTCCTCAATGGGCATTGTGATGATATCGACGATATTTTTGTTTTCGATCTTGACCCAGAGGCTGCTGGCTTGGAGCCGATGACCGCCGCAGACATCGCACACCTTTTCGGTCATATACTCACTCAGCTCTTTCTCTTCATTGAACATATCATAGGCGAAATCGACCACACCGGACCATTGCCGCTTGAGCGGATGGCGCTTCCATGTAAAAGCGATAATTCCGGGAGCGCCATAGAGGATAGATTTTTTCTGATGCTCTTCAAGCGTAGCGTAGGGGGCATGGATATCGATGCCGTTTTGTTCGCAAAAGGCATTGAGAAATTTCGTATGGTAGCTTTTGTTGAAGCCGTAGAGTATTTTGATAGCGCCGTTGTTGATAGTGAGTTCTTGATCTATCACTTTTTTCAGATCGATGGCGTAGCGGATACCTAGCCCATCGCACACCGGACAAGCCCCCTTGGGCGAGTTGAACGAGAAGGAGATCGGTTCTAGCGGCTCAAAACTGATCTTGCAGTCAAAGCATGCGAGATGTTCGGAGTAGTGGAGCCATTTTGTGCCGATGCCCACCTCTTCGTGGTTGAGGATCTCCAGCTCCACCTCCCCGTAACTCTCTTTGAGCGCCTTTTCGATATCTTGACCGATACGGTCTCGGCTCTCTTCTTTGATGACGACCCTGTCAATAACCACCTTAATAGTGTGCTTTTTGGTCTTGGAGAGCTCTATCTCTTCATCCAGACGCACCATCACGCCGTCTATCATGGCACGAACATAGCCTTTATGGCGAAGGGATTCGAGCATATCGGCGAAAGCCCCCTTCTTCTCTTTGACCAAGGGCGCCAATATCACAAGTTTGGTCTCATCGGGCAGTTTGAGAACCTGATCTATGATATCGCTTGCGCTCATCGACGAGATAGGCTTGCCGCATTGATGGCAATACTGTTTCCCGATACGCGCGAAGAGGAGCCGCAGATAGTCATAGATCTCCGTGATCGTCCCGACGGTGGAACGGGGGTTTTTGGAGGTGGTTTTTTGATCGATGGCGATGGCAGGCGTGAGCCCCTCTATCTTATCCACATCAGGTTTGCCTACTTTTCCTAGAAATTGCCTGGCATAGCTTGAGAGTGACTCGATATAGCGCCGTTGCCCCTCGGAGTAGAGCGTAGAAAATGCCAATGTGCTTTTGCCGCTGCCGCTGATCCCCGTGATGACGACCAGTCTGTTTTTGGGGATTTCGAGATTGATATTTTTGAGATTGTGCTCTCTGGCGCCATAAATTTTGATTTTATCCATAAATTATCCCCATATCAATTTCTGAGCTGTTGCCATAAATATCATGATATAAAAAGCAACAAGTATTTTTTTGTAGTGAACACTCTGGATCTTGTTTACCAAAAAGATACCGATGAAAATACCCGCGATCGAACCGATAGCCATCAAGCCGCCGGACTTGAAATCGATCATCCCTAGATAGGAGAGTGTCACAAAAGAGGCGACAGAGCTGAACATCACAAAGAAGAGCCCGACAGCCGAAGCCTTTTTGAGTCCAAATCCTAGGAAACTGACCAAAATAGGCGTCATCAAGATAGAGCCGCCCACACCGAGCATGCCGGAAAAAACGCCGATACCGCCGCCGATGAGTGCGTAGAGCGGACGGTTGACGACTTCACCATGTTTTGGCGCTGGATTGGCAAGAAAGAGTTTGATGAGAGTGAAGAGCACCAGTGACAAAAAGAGCCATCCCAGGAAAGCGGCATCGAGAATTTTGACCAGATAAGAGCCCAAAATCGCCCCCGCTATACCCCCAAATCCAAAATATTTCATATCGCTTACGGCGTAGGTCTGCTGTTTGCGGTGGATCAAGTAACCGATATAAGAGCTCAGAAGCATCTGAAATACGGAGATACCGATCGCCTGCTTGATATCAAATCCAAGATAGAGCAAGATAGGTATGCTGACCGTACCGCCCCCGATCCCAAAAAATCCGGAG
Source organism: Sulfurovum sp. (assembly GCA_022729615.1). Lineage (GTDB taxonomy): Bacteria > Campylobacterota > Campylobacteria > Campylobacterales > Sulfurovaceae > SZUA-451. The sequence continues at coordinate 1,171 of DZAQ01000036.1, read as the reverse complement.
AGTATCCCCACTACGATACCCACAATGATCAGTGCAAATTCCATAAAAAGCCTTCATTGATTTTGAAATGAACCGAAGATTATACCATTTGTTTTGTAATACTATCAATCTCTCGCATTATCCTGTCTGTTTCAAAGAGCGCTACGATGATTTTCTGATAATGCAAAATATCCTCAAAAACCAGTACCCGATCTTTTCGATCTTTGAGCCATTTTTGAGCCGGTTGGTAGCCGCCGATGTAGAAGTTCCACGCCACTTCGGGGACGCTGTCAAAATACTGCGTTTCGTTGATATAGACTTTGCCCTCTGCGTAGCGTATCTTGCCCACGACATTGTCACCGTCTATCGGATACTGTGTGATATAGTTTTCGACTACGGGACTCTCCAAAAGGTGGATTTGACGCAATTCGCCGCCGAGTTTGACGAGCTGCCAAAATGTCTGGGCATTTTCGGGATACGGGACACGGGGGAAATCGATCTTGAGAAACTCTTTGTAGGTTTCGCGGTAGGTCGGCGAGTGCAGTACGGCGTAGATATAATCAAGGATGTCGATGGGGGCGAAAACATCAAGCTCCCCTCCTTTCAAGGAGGTATTGGTTGCGAAAACATCAAGCTCCCCTCCTTTCAAGGAGGTATTGGTTGCGAAAACATCAAGCTCCCCTCCTTTCAAGGAGGGGTTGGGGGTGGTCTTATTCCAGCCAAAATTACTTTTAATTTCTTCCAAAACCCATTCCGTGTTATCAAAAATAAGCTTATTTTCAAAACGCAATATTTTTATCCCGAAGCTCTCCATAAACAAATCACGCTCTTTATCATACCCTTGACTCTCATCTGTAAAATGCCCGGCACCATCAAGCTCGATTGCCAATCTCTCAGAAGGGCAATAAAAATCCAAGATATAATTCCCAACGCTATGCTGTCTTCTGAATTTTCTCCCTTCCAATTTTGAGTTTTGTACCAATGTCCAAAATTTAGCTTCTGCCGGGGTGAGATTGTTGCGCAGCTCTTTTCTGAATGTTTTGAGATGCGAGAGGTTGGAAACCACCCCTATCCCGTTGTTTGGATTTGAGCTAGAAACCACCCCCAACCCCTCCTTGAAAGGAGGGGAGCTTTTTTCGCTCACAAACTTCAATCCCAGTTTTTCCGCTATTTTTTCAACAATTTCACCATT
>DZAQ01000002.1:36403-41040 GCA_022729615.1 Sulfurovum sp. | reverse complement strand
ACTCCAAATTGATTACAAATCAGAAGCATTGCCGGAAGATTCCCGCTCCGTCAATATCTTCTCGGCGCTAAGGCTGGAGAGGATGGAGAGGATCACATACGCCAAAAAGAAATAAAACCCTGCCTGCACTTCGGCTTGACTCGCTCCGCCTTTGCTTCCCGAGAAATAGACAAGAAATGTCGCTACCACAAAGACATCCGCCATCGACCATTTGCCCAAAGCTTTGAAAAATCGTATAATCCCCTCACTCCATCGGCTTTGAGAAAATATCGCCACAAATATCATACCAAGCGTCTTGACCAAAGGGAGCAAAATCGAAAAAAGCAGAAGCGCGCCGCCCACCACATACTCCTCTCCCTCAAATAACTTGCCAATCGACCCCGCCACCCCTTTGGACTCAGTCATCAAAACCACATCACCGAGATACTCCATATGCATATGGATACTCATCATCATGATCGGCATCAAAAGCCCGCCCGTCAATACTATCAAAGCGGCAAGAGTGATAAAAAGCGTCTGCGTCCGGCGGCTCGCCAAAAAAGAGAGTCCAAGCAGCAAAAAGAGCGTCATCACCGTATAGAGTGTGAACGACAAGGCTCTTTTTTTGAAATACTCTCCCGTCTCCATGAGCTTTCGCTGCTCCTCCAAACTCTCGTCATACCCCTCATAAAGCCCTAAAGTAAGGGCATCGGCAAGCTTTTTGAGTTGAGTGATGCTCAGCTCCTCAGCATTTTGCTTGTGCGCCAATATCTGCGCCATCGCCTCATAGGAGTTCGCATTTTCGTAGGCTTTGAGAGTAAAAAATCCCACACCCGACAACAAAAGAGTCAGAAAAATAGATACGATAATCTGTTTCATTGTATAATTATAGCGAACTTCAGAAGGGGAGTAAAAGATGGCAAAAATCGAACAACTCAAAGCGATAGCGCTTGAGGCAGGCAAAATTGTCCGAGAAGGCTTCGCGGCGCACAAGGATGTCAACTACAAAGGCTTGGTCGATCTCGTCACCGACTATGATATCAAAACAGAAAAGTTCCTGCTCGATGCCCTCGGCAAAGAGTTCCCGGACCATACCCTCATCGGGGAGGAGAGCCATCAGGGGAGTTACGCTTTTGACAAAGCTATCTACATCGATCCCATCGACGGCACTACAAATTTCGTCCACGGCATCCCGCACCTGGCTATCTCTATCGGCGTCTGGGAGGGGGGCTCTCCTCGCATAGGTGTCGTATATAACCCTATCCTCGAAGAGATGTTTTGGGCTGTTGCGGGTGAAGGGGCATACCGTGATGGAGAGAAGCTCGCGGTCTCATCCCAAACACAGTTGCAGCAATCCCTCATCGCTACGGGTTTCCCTTACGCCAAAGTCAATAGGGGTATCGAATACAAATGGGTCATCCGGACTCTTGGCAATCTGCTGCCAAACATCCGTGATATCAGACGGCTTGGCGCTGCCGCGCTGGATCTTTGCTACCTTGCAGAGGGGAAAACGGATGGATTTTATGAGATCGACCTCAAGCCGTGGGATGTCGCTGCGGGTATCTTGATCTTGCTCGAAGCCGGCGGGAAAGTCACCAATATTTCAGGAGAGGCATTTGGCTTTGAAGAGAAGGGGCTAGTGGCAAGCAATGGGAAGATTCATGCGCCGCTTCTGGAACAGATAGCGGCTATTTGATAGGCACCAAAAAACTAGATTGCCGCGCTTCGCTCGCAATGACCGCCTTCGTCATACTCGTGCTTGACACGGGTATCTACAGTATCCGTGGATTCCTGCAAAGGCAGGAATGACAAGAATTTATCACTGCGAAACCTTCAGATCGCGGCGATCCGCTATTGAGCTTTTGGAGATGCTCCAATGATCTCGAAATAGACCAGCAGTGTTCGCTGATAGAAGTTGTCGTTGTCATCGCTCACCATAATATAACGATTTTTGCCCACTCTTGCCAACCCCTCAAAATTATCGATATGCCATCCGTCGGCAGTATTGAACGAGGCGATCACTTCGCTGCGACAGTTGCTCTCTTTCTGGCACCCTTCGAGCCAAACCTTTTTGAGCGTGATGACGACCGGATGCATCATCCCGCTGTAGGCGCGTTCCAATACTAGCAAATTGCCGTCATCCATCACTTCTATCCCTACTACTGCGCTATTGGTCGCCTCTTCGGCTCTAAAATGCCACTCTTTTCCGTCAAGTGCGTAGATCGCCTGCTCTTTGATATGATTTTTTTTGAGCGGCCACTCTGCAGCAGTGAGGATGCCATATTTTGGATGGCTAGCGACTGATTCGAGTGATTTATTTCGGCTGCGAAAGTTTTTGGGGTTTTTCAATTTGAGAGGGAGTGAGAGCTGCTTTTGCAAAACCCCTTTGGTGTCAAAGCGTCCTATTTTGGCGCTCCCCTCAAAGGAGATGAGCAACTCCCCACTACTGCTTATCGTCATCCCTTCGCTATCTTGCTCCCATTTTTTGAATGATTTATTGCGCCTTTGTACCAATTTTTTGGCATGAATCGGGCGCAGAGAGGAGATCTTCTCTTCAAATTTTGCATCAAAGGCGAACAAAACACCCTGATCGCCGAGCAGATAGAGTTTTTTTGCCGATGCATCAAAAGCGGCGTCTGATATTTCACTAAATTTATATTCATCGATCATATCATACGAGAGGAGCTGCTGATCGAGAATATTGATATGCATATAGTGGCGCTCATCGACCCCATAGGGAGACATATCCGTTGGCGTCGCGTCACTCCACAAGAGTGTGAGCGTGAACAAAAGCGTCAATAAATATTTCAAGGCGCCGGAGCCTCTTTGGAGTTGTCAAAATAGGTAAGCAGAAGTATCCACACGATAGCGATATCGATCATCACATCGGCATAGTTGAAAACAGCAAAATCAAACCAGCAGTGCCAAGCCACATAGTCCACCACCCCTTCATGCACAAAACGATCATAGAGATTGCTTGTGGCAGCGCCCAGAAGCAGCCCTAGCGGCAGGGCATATTTTTGGAAAAATCCCTGCAAAAACGCATATATGGCGATTCCGGCGATCAAAACTACCTGTATCCACTTGAGATAGGGTCCCAAAAAGGCGAACATCGAGAAGGCAACCCCTTTGTTGTAGTGAAGCTCCAGAGAAATGCACCTGCTCTCCCAATAATACCCATGCACAAAGAGCATTTTGATACTCTGATCTGCCATCCATGTTCCGATCGCGATCGTCAAAAAGAGGATGAATGCCTTTGGCATCAGGCGAGCGCCCTTTTGAAGAAACCGACACACTCTTCCATCATCTCATCCAAAACAGCTTCATCTTTGCCTTCGAGCAGAATGCGCAGCTTGTTCTCTGTGCCGGAATATCTAAAGAGGTGGCGCATCTTCGCCTCTTCAACCCTCTGCATGAGCGCGTCTATCCCCTCTATCTCACTCAGCTCTGGCTTCTGCGCAATTGAGATGTTGACCAATTTTTGCGGATAGGAGGTGTAGGGGTTGAAAGCTTCGCTTGCCTTTTTGCCGCTCTTGATCAGATATGCCAAAGCTTGCAGCGCGCTCGAGAGACCATCTCCGGTTTTGGCATAATCACTAAAAATAATATGTCCGCTCTGTTCACCGCCAAAATTGATCCCATGCTCTTGCATGAGCTTCATGACATTCTTGTCACCCACATCACTGCGATAGAGATGCAAGCCATGCTTTTCCAGATACTCATCAAGCCCCGCATTGCTCATGACGGTTGCGACCATACCGTCGCCCCTGAGCGTCCCCTCTTGCTGGAGGTGTGTCGCCAGCACCGCCATAAGCTTGTCACCATCTATAACCTTGCCCTTCTCGTCTGTCAAGACCAAACGATCCGCATCGCCGTCAAGCGCCAAACCGATATCCGCCCGATACTCCCGCACAGCTTTTGCCATATACTCGGGGTGCATTGCGCCGCACCCTTCGTTGATATTGAAACCATTTGGCTCATTTCCCAAGATCACCACATCCGCGCCAAGCTCCTGAAGAATGGTAGGCGCGACAATATACCCGGCGCCATTGGCGCAATCTACGACAACTCGGAGTTTCGCGAGAGTCAAATGTTTCGGAAATGAGTTTTTGATATGCACGATATAACGGCCGATGACATCATCGATCCGCCTTGATTTGCCTATATCTCCATCTGTTACCTGCGATGCCTCAATGAGCGCATCATTATTGTAGATTGCCTCGATTTGTATCTCTTTTTCGCGGTCAAGCTTATTTCCTTCACAGTCAAAAAATTTGATCCCATTATCATAATATGGATTGTGGCTTGCAGAGATCATGATCCCTGCGTCACAACGCATATTTTCAGTCAAAAACGCAACAGCCGGAGTCGGCATGGGACCCACTTGGATCACATCAAATCCAACAGCAGTCAAGCCGGCGACAATCGCATTTTCGATCATATAGCCGCTTCTTCGCGTATCTTTGCCGACTAGAATTTTGTTGGTCTTGGAAAATTTCCTAAAATAGATACCCGTAGCCATCGCTAGGCGCATGGCGCTTGCGGCGGAGATCTTTTTGCCCGCTTTGCCTCGTACGCCGTCAGTTCCGAAGAGTTTCAAGTTGTCTCCTTTTGTATCAGAAAGATTTTGCTCAAATTGTATCAAACTCTTGATTAAG